>NZ_JBQXEO010000011.1:0-209193 GCF_052601155.1 Micromonospora yongxingensis | reverse complement strand
TTAGGGCGGAGAGATCGTCAACAGGGACCCCTGACAGGCCGGCGCCATCAACAGGCAGCCGCCGGCCGCGCGACCGCCTGCGCCAGGATCTTCGCCCGCGACTGCGGGGTGCGGGCCTTGAGCAGCGGCAGGATCACGGCGTACCGGGCGGTGCGGCCGAGCCGCTCGAAGGCGGCGGTCGCGCGGGGGTCGCGGGCGAGCGCGGCGCTGAGATCGGGTGGGACGGTGGCGGTGCGCTGCGCCTCGTACGCCGCCTCCCACCGCCCGTCGGCCTTGGCGGCCGCGACCTCCGCGAGCCCCGCCGGCCGCATCCGCCCGGCCGCCGTCAGTGCCTCGACCTTCGCCACGTTGACCTGCGACCACGAGCTTCGGGGGCGACGGCGCGAGTACCGCTGGAGGAACGACTGGTCGTCGAGGCCCTTGCGGTGACCGTCGATCCAGCCGTAGCAGAGGGCCACGTCGAGGGCGTCCGAGATCGTGATCGAGGCGAGCCCGGAGTGTCGTTTGGCGATCCGCAGCCAGGCATCGCCCCGCACCTCGTGTTGCGCGGCGAGCCAGGAGTCCCATGCCGCCGCATCGGGAAAGTCGAGCACGTCCACGTCACGCCGGCTTCATGGACGAGAGGACGTCGAGGTAGTGCGGGTTGTTCATGACGCCGAGCACGTTGCCGAACGGGTCGACCACCGCCGCCGTGACGAACCCCTCGTCGCCGTGCGGGGTGATCGGTTGGTACTCCGTGGCGCCCATCGCCAGCAGGCGCTGCACGGTGGCGTCGAGGTCGTCGACGTGCCAGTGCATGACGGCGCCACCGGGCCCGGCCGCGCCGGGCGGCGCGTACCTGCGGTCGATGATGCCCAGCTCGGCCTGGTAGTCGCCGACACGGAACTCGGTGTACGCGGGGCGTCCGTCGGGCCCTGCCCGCAGGAAGTAGGCGTCCTTGCCCAGGAACTCCGCGTACCAGGCGGTGGCCGCGGCGACGTCGTCGGCCCAGATGTTCAGTGTGGCGAAGCCTCGCAGGCTCATCGCGTGTCCTCTCGTCGATGTCTTCGCGGGTCACGCTATCGACGATTGCGGAAGGGGAGCTTCCGCAATGAGCGGCCGCCGGCGGAAAATCTCGGGCGACCGGCCCACAGCGGGGTGCGCCGCTGAGAAATGCTTGCGATGGCAACAAAGTGCGGCGACGATGATCTCAACAGCTGTCGATGCATTGGAGTTGCGCATGCGAGCAAGAGCAGCCAGGACCGGCGCCGTTCTGACCATCTCCGCGATCATGACCGCAGGGCTCGGGGTCCTGGCCTCGCCCGCCTCGGCACAGGCATCCGGGCTGACCTTCTACAGCGGATCGTTTGCCACGGAGGTGGCGAACTTCCCCGTCCCGACCGGCGCCTGCACGGCGCTGCCCCCGACGGCGGACAGTCACGTCGGGTGGAGCGGCGTCTCCGACGTCACCTTCTATCGGACCTCGGACTGCTCCGGGCAGGCCACGGGTGTGGGCACGCTCCGCACCTACGAGGCCGGGCGCTACACAAGTTTCCGAGCTTCCTGATCGCGCAGGGCCTCGGGGCGGGGGCAAGCTCCCGTCCCGTTGGCCTGTCGGCGGCCGGCGCTGATCGCCCGGCGGCCTTTCAGAAAAGGGTGAGAGGCTCGACCGGGATCGGCTCCGGCAGTGGTTCGAGCTGGGGTACGCGTGCCCGTACCTCGTCGTGGAAGCGGCGGGCGAGCACGGGCGCGTCGGCGTTGTCCGGGGTGTGGACGAACATGGTCGGCGAGCGCCCCTCGCGCAGCCAGTCGGCGGTGATGTCGACCCACCGTTGCCACCCCTCGACCGTCCGCGCGGTGTCGTCGCGACCGAGGTAGCGCACGATCGGCCGGTCGGTCAGCGCGAGTGACCGGAGCGGCACGCGCGGCTTTTTCGTCCAGGCGTCCCGTTCCGCGTCGCTGGTCGGCGGGCTGGCGAAGAACGCGGTGGTGTCGAAGGGAATCCACTCGGCGGCCGCCGCGCCGAGTGCGTCCGTGAGGTGCCGGGCCGCGCGGGGGTCGTCGAAGAACGCGGGATGGCGCACCTCCACGGCGTACCGGTGTGCCCGGGGGAGCCGGCCCAGGAAGCGGCCCAGTGTGGGGACGTCGGCGGGGGAGAACGACCCGGGCAGTTGGATCCAGAGGGCGTGGGCGCGCGGGCCGAGCGGCTCGATCGCGTCCAGGAAGGCGCGCAGCGGCTCGTCGACGTCGGTGAGTCGACGGTCGTGCGTGATGACCTTGGGGAGTTTGAGGACGAACCGGAACGCGGGATCGGTCTGCCGGGCCCATGACTTGACCGTCTCCCTGGTCGGCGTCGCGTAGAACGTCGTGTTGCCCTCGACGGCGTCGCACCAGCGGGCGTAGTGCCGTAGGCGTTCCTGGGGAGCGAGAGGATGCGCCAGCAGGCGTCCCTGCCACGACCTGTGGGTCCACATCGCACACCCCACGTGCAGCCGCACAGTCCCGCTCCTCCCCAGGTGAACCGGCCTGACCGGAGCCCACCGTATACGCGACGCCGACCGGCCCGGGACGCGGCGGCGTGGAGTGTAGGGTCCGACGCCATGCGTGTGCTGTTCGCCAGCCTTGCCTCCGTCGGCCACACCTACCCGCTGATCCCGCTGGCGGTCGCCGCCAGGGAGGCTGGTCACGAGGTGCACTTCGCCGCGGGTGCGGAGGTGCACCCGCCGCTGGCTGCGAACGGGCTGCGGCCGTTCCGCCCCGGCGACGCGTTCTACGAGGTGTACGCCGAGGACCTCGAACCGGAGCTGGCCCGGTTGCGCCCCGACCTGGTGGTGCACGAATGGGGACTACCGGGTGCGGCCATCGCCGCCCAGCGGGCCGGTGTTCCCGGCGTGTGGCACGGGTTCGGCCGGATGTTTCCCGACGGCATCGGTCTCGAACTGCCCACGAGGAACCCCGAGGTCGCCGGCCGCCCGCACCTCGACATCTGCCCGCCGTCGTTGCAGGACAGGGACTTCCTCGCCACCGAGCGGCGGATCGAGCTGCGACCGGTCCCGTTCTCGACACCGGCCGAGCCGTCCACGGGGACGGGCCGCCGTACGTCCCGGCCCCTGGTCTATCTGACGCTCGGCACCGCGTTCGGCACGTCGGAGCTGCTGGCCACCGCCATCGCGGGCCTCGCGAGGTTGGACGTGGACCTGGTGGTGGCCGTCGGTCGGGTGCCACCGGAGCGGCTCGGCGAGCTGCCCGACCGGGTGACCGTGCACCCCTGGGTGTCGCAGGCGGAGCTGCTGCCGCACGTCGACGTGGTGGTGCACCACGGTGGCAGCGGCACGACCCTCGGGGCGCTCGCCGTCGGCGTCCCGCAACTGATCCTGCCGCAGGGCGCCGACCAGTTCGCCAACGCCGACGCGGTCGGTGCCGCCGGTGCCGCCCTGCGCCTGCTCCCTCATGAGGTCACCGCGGACGCGGTCGCCGAACAGACCCGGATGCTGTTGCCGCGCCACGGGAGCACCGCGCATCGCGAGGCGGCGCGGGCGATCGCCGAGGAGATCGCCCGGATGCCCTCCCCGGCCGACGTCGCCCGCCGCCTACCCGAGTACGCCCGGGCGGGCTAGACCTACCGCCGCTGCGCCTCTGCGCCGGTCACGTCGAGCGTGGCGAGCTGTGCCGGGTCGGCCACCACCTCGATGCCGATGATCCGGTCGGTGACGATGAAGCTGAGTGTGAGGCGGGCCTCCCGGCCGATCTGCACGACCGCGCCCGGCAACCCGTCGACGTACGCCGGCACCGCCCCCTGGGCGCGGCCGTTGAAGAACCCGGCGATGGCGGCGGAGCCGCGCGTCTCGGCGGCCGACCCGAGGCCCACGGCCACCGGATCGGCGCGCATGACGACGTGCGGGTCGAGCAGGCTGACCAGGTCGTCGAACCGACCCTCCCGGGAGGCGGCGAGGAACGCCTCGACCACCCGCCGCTGACGGGCCGGGTCGGTCTCCCGGACTGTCCCGTCCTGGTGCACCCGCCGGCGGGCCCGGCTGGCGATCTGGCGAACGGCGGCCGGGGTGCGATCGACCACGGCGGCGATCTCCTCGAACGAGACCGCGAACATGTCGTGCAGCACGAACACGAACCGCTCGGTCGGTGCGAGGGTGTCCAGGACGACCAGGAGCGCCCGGCCGACCGATTCGGTCAGCATGGCCTCTCGCTCCGGGTCGACCGGGCCGCCCTCGGTCGACTCGGGCTCCGGTCCGGCGGTGTCCCATGGCTGCTCGGGACGGGTCGTCCGGGTGCGCAGCCGGTCCAGGCAGACCCGGCCGACGGCGGTCGTCAGCCACCCGGCCAGGTTGTCGATGCCCGTGACGTCGGCCCGGCTCAGCCGCAACCAGGTGTCCTGGACGGCGTCCTCGGCCTCGGCGCCGGAGCCCAGCATCCGCTGGGCCACCGCACGCAGGCGTGGCCGGTTCTCCTCGAAGCGTCGGGCCAGCAGGTCGGCGTCGCTCATGACCGGTGCACCCCCGCGCATACCTGGGCGATCCCCCGTGACCGCCGTCACATCTGTCACGCCGTCGGCCCGCGGCACGACAACCCAGTGAACCGGGACGTCGCACCGCGACAACGCCGGGCAGCCTAACAGGACGGAACGACGGACATGATCATCGAACCCCGCATCCAGAACCCCGCCAACCTGCTGCCGGACACCGTGAAGGCGATCAACCTGCTCTACAAGGCGGCGCACTCGGCCGGCGTGCCGGGCAGCACGCTGGAGCTGGTGCACCTGCGCGTCAGCCAGATCAACGGGTGCGGCGCCTGCGTCGACTCGGGTGCCCGGGGTGCCCGGAAGGCCGGCGAAACCGAGGAGCGGCTGTTCGCGGTGGCCGCCTGGCGGGAGACCCCGTACTTCACCGAGGCGGAGCGGGCGGCGCTCGCGCTCGCGGAGGCCGCCACCCGGCTCGCCGACCGGGCCGACGCCGTGCCCGACGACATCTGGGAGGAGGCGGCGCGGCACTTCGGCGAGAAGGAACTCGGCGCGATCGTGCTCTGGGTGGCCACCAGCAACTTCTTCAACCGGCTCAACGTCACGACCCGCCAGCCGGCCCCGCAGGCGTGGGGCTGACCGCGCGCTGACGGACCGGGCGTGGGCGACGGCGGGTGCCGTCGCCCACGCGGCCGGAAGCACGCAACCCATGGTCGTCAACTTTGGGTTGACGATGGAGGTGCGTCAACCTATGGTTGACGCATGACGGAACCTATCCAGATGTCCAACACGGTCAAGCTCGACGACCTGATTCAGGCGATCAAGAAGGCGCACACCGACGCGCTGGACCAGCTCACCGACGCGGTCATCGCCGCCGACCACCTGGGCGAGGTCGCCGACCACCTCATCGGGCACTTCGTCGACCAGGCCCGACGCTCGGGCGCCTCCTGGACCGACATCGGTCGCAGCATGGGGGTCAGCAAGCAGGCCGCGCAGAAGCGCTTCGTGGCGAAGGGCTCGACCGAGGCCGCGGCGCTCGACCCGAGCGCCGGCTTCGGCCGGTTCACGCCCCGCGCCCGCAACGTGGTGATGGCCTCCCAGGAGGAGGCCCGCGCCAGCGGCAACGCCGAGATCGGCTCCGAGCACCTGGTGCTGGGCCTGCTGGCCGAGCCGGAGGCGTTGGCGGCCAGGGTGATGGCCGGTCGGGGCGTGTCGCCCGAGGCGCTGCGGGAGGCCGTGGCCGCGGTCCTGCCGCCGGCCGCCGACCAGGTCCCGGACCTCATCCCGTACGACGCGCGCGGCAAGAAGGCGCTGGAGCTGACCTTCCGGGAGGCGCTGCGGCTCGGGCACAACTACATCGGCACGGAGCACATCCTGCTCGCGCTGCTCGAGCAGGAGGACGGCGCCGGCGTGCTCACCGACCTCGGCCTCGACAAGGCGGCCGTCGAGGCCGACCTGCTCACCGCGCTCGCCGCGGCCGTCGCGAAGAAGTGAGCCGACCGGGTCAGGGCGTCGGAAAGCCGTAACGCAGGGCGTGTTCCGGATCGGTCGGGTCGATCTGGCGCACGCCCGCGTCGGCGAGGCGCTTGTTGACGTCGTCGAGCTGCTCGCGTACCAGTCGGGCCTCCTCCTCGGTGACCCGTCCCCGGTGTGGCCGGCCGGCGTGCTCCAGCGTGCCGTAGTCGATCTTCTCGGCGCTCTTGCGGGCCTTGGGCGGGCGGACCCGCTCGGCCGTCTTCAACAGCTGCGCCATCGGTACGTCGGTGGCCATCGCGTCGAACTCGCTGGCGGTCAGCACCACCCGCCGGGGCTCGCCACCGCCGTGCCGGTCGTGGATCTCGACAACCGCCACGTCAAGCGCGGCGTCGTCGATGTTCTCCACCTCGACGGGAGTGGCGTCCAGTTGCACGGGCCCGGCGATCAGGTCTGGGTGCTCCAGGACGACGATGCGGACCACCTCGTCGTCGGTCTGCAGAACCGTGCCGCTGAAGTCGGAGACGTGGATCGTCTTCTTGCCCATGCGCGGAGCTACTCCTGTCGTAGGCCGGGTTTCCGGACCAGAAGAAATTACCCGACAGGTGTGCGAAAGCCCGCGTTGGAGGGCCCGGGTGTGTCGTGGGGCCGTGCCGGCCGGGTCAGCGGGTGTTGAGGCCGCGCCGGGCGGAGCTGCCGGCGGGCAGCTTGTTCAGCTCCGCCCAGGAGAGGGCGTCTGTCGCACGGGTCCCGCGGTACCGCGGTTGAGCCGGGAAACGGTCGGCGGGCTCCGTTGACCGCCAGAGTCGCTCGGGGTCCTGCTGGTAGCGGTCGTTCGGCTGAATCGGCATGACCATACCGTCCCAAAGAAAGGTGTCCATATATGGAAATACATATGACGGTCGATCGGTGTTGGTGGTTCCGGGGTCGACGAAGGTGATCCAGATCGCCTGGTGCCCGATACCCCTAAGGGGTATAGGCTGCTGGTCATGGAGAACGCGAACCACACCCGCCTGGCCATCGCCGCGACCCTGCACTGCCTGACCGGCTGCGCCATCGGCGAAGTGCTCGGCATGGTCATCGGCACGGCGCTCGGCTGGTCCGACCTCGCCACCATCGCCCTCGCCGTCGCGCTGGCGTTCGTCTTCGGCTACGCCTTGACGATCCGCCCGGTCCTCCGCTCCGGCCTGCCGCTGGCCCAGGCGATCCGCGTGGCCCTGGTCGCCGACACGGTCAGCATCGCGGTGATGGAGCTGGTGGACAACGGCGTCATGCTCGCCGTGCCCGGCGCCATGCGGTCCGGCCTCGCCGACCCACTGTTCTGGGGCAGCCTGGCCGGGGCGTTGGCGGTGGCCTTTGTGGTCACCGTGCCGGTGAACCGGGCCCTGATCGCCCGGGGGAGAGGGCACGCGGTCGTGCACCAGCACCACCACGGGGGGCACCACCCCGCCGCTCCGACAGGTTCCTAGCCCGGCCGGCCCGGCCTGACCGATCCTCTCCCCGGTCGGGCCGCCCGGCGTACGGTGATCCACGACGGGCCGGGTGACGGGGAGGTGCACATGCTCGACCGGCGGCTCCAGCTGCATCTCGCCACCTGGCTCGGGCAGTGGCCGGCCCGGCCGGGCCTGCACGTTGTCGCCTCGCACCGCCGGGCCAAACCCGCCTGGGACGGCCGCCTGCGCCCGGCGCTCGCCGTGGACACCGGGCAGAGCGCCGTGCTCTCCGTCCCACCGGACCGGGTGGCGGCGATCCGCGCACTGGCCCGGCGCTCACCGGACCGGCTGCTGCCGGCGCTGCCGGAGGCCGTCGGGATGCCCGACTGGTGCGTCCACGACGGTCCCTTCCGGTGGACGCTGGCCCCGGCACCCCTGCCCGACGTGGGTGAGTGGACCGCCTCGACGGCCCCCGGGCTGCCGCCCTGGCTGCGGCTGTTCGACCGGCCGGTGCTGGTGGTCCGCGACGCGGACGGCAACTACCTGGCCGGGGCCGGACTGAAACGGCACGACGCGTACGGGCAGGAGCTGGCCGTCGGCACCGCGCCCGCCGCCCGGGGGCGCGGCCTCGCCCGCCGGCTGGTGGCGCAGGCGGCCCGGCGGGCGCTCGACGAGGGAGCGGTGCCGACCTACCTGCACGAGCGGGACAACCACGCGTCGGCCCGGGTCGCGGAGGCGGCCGGATTCCCGGACCGGGGCTGGCGTGCGTACGGGGTCTATCCGCTCTGAACCGGTGGCGAGGCGGAACCCGCGCAGCGGTCGTCGCAGGGCGCGGACCGTGGATCCCGGGCCGGATCCACGGTCCGCAACCTTCCCCCAGGTCCCGGTTACCGGCGACCGGCCGCCCCGCTGGGCAGGCCGGTTCGTGACGATCACGCTACGTATGGGACACGCTCGGTGCAAGGTGTGAGCTGTCGGTTCGGAGTGTCGAATAGCGGACTTGACCTGGATCGGAACCCGCCGAGTGATCGGCGAGCCGTGGTGACGCAGAGTGTGGTTGAACCTGGCGACCCGGGTGTCAGTTGGCCAGACCGAGCGCCTCGGCGGCCGCCCGGCCGTTGGCGTGGCTCGCGCCGAAGGTGGTGACGAAGGCGCGTACACCGGTGGGGCGCCACTGGGCCGGCCAGCCCATCTCCACGACGGTGACCGGGTGCTCCGCGGCCAGCTCGGCGATCAGCTCCGGGCCGCCGGGCAGCCGGTGCAGGTGCCGCCCGACCAGCACGATCGGCCGGTCACCGGCCAGCCCGCGCAGCGTCGCCTGGTCGGTCTCGGCGGCGATCACCCGGATCTCCTGCACCCCGTCCAGGTGCGGCCCGAGGCCCCACGGCACCCGGCCCTCGGCCATCGTGGACTCGGTGTGCAGCTGCACCACCAGCGGCTGGCCGAGGCCGGTGAGTACTCCCTCCACCCGCAGGGCCCGGCGCGCCGCCGCGTACCCCAGGTCGGTGTCGGGTGTGGTGGCCGCTGCGGCGGCGGCCCGGGTCCAGGCGGCGAGCGCGGCGGCGCGGCCGGCCGCCTCCTCGACCCGGGAGGTCGCCAACCGGCCGTCGCCGAGCGCGTCGACGATCTCGGCGGCGACCCGCTCGACCAGCTCGGCGTCGACCTTCGCGCCGATGCAGAGCAGGTCGGCCCCGGCGGCCAGGGCCCGGACCGCGGCCGGCCCGACACCGCCGGCGGCCACGGCGGCGCCCTTCATCTCCAGCGCGTCAGTGATGACGGTGCCGGTGAAGCCGTACTCGGTGCGGAGCAGGTCGACCAGGACGGCCCGGCTGAAGGTGGCCGGCCCGGTGCCGGTCAGCTCGGGCACCCGGATGTGCGCGGTCATCACGGCGCGCGCCCCGGCGGCGACGACCGCGGCGAACGGCGGCAGGTCCCGCTGGCGCAGCAGGCTCAGCGGGACGTCCACGGTGGGCAGCTCGTGGTGGGAGTCGGTAACGGTGGCGCCGTGGCCGGGGAAGTGCTTGGCGCAGGCGGCCACGCCGGCGGCCTGCAGGCCGGTCACGGCGGCGGCCGAGTGGGCGGCCACCCGCACCGGGTCCGCGCCGAACGACCGGGTGCCGATCACCGGGTTGTCGTCGGCGGTGTTCACGTCCACGGTCGGGGCGAGGTTGACGGTGATGCCCAGCGCGGCCAGTTCGGCGCCGATCGCCTGGTAGACCCGTCGGGTGAGCGCCACGTCGCCGATCGCGCCGAGAGCGGCGTTGCCGGGGTACGGGCTGCCGGTGGCATGCGCCAGCCGGGTCACGTCGCCGCCCTCCTCGTCGATGGCGATCAGCACGTCCGCGCGGCCGACGCGCAGGGCGGCGGTGCTCGCCGCGACCTGGGCCGGGTCGTGCACGTTGGTGCCGAAGAGCGTGTGCCCGGCCAGCCCGTCGGCCACCAGGTCGACGGCCCAGTCCGGTGGGACCGGTCCCGAATACGCGGCGAGCAACGTGCCCAGCGCGAGCCGGCGCAGTCCTGGATCCAGCCCCACGTGATCTTCCCCCTTCGGGTGCCTGGCGGGCACGAACGTCGTACCGGCGGTGGTCGTCGCCCTGCCGGGTCGGCCGAGCGCTCCGCCTCCGGGTGGCCGTTACGCTACGGCTACCCGTTCGCAGGTCGGTTTACAGTTAGCAAAGTTTACTAAAACTAGAGGACGTGGCATGAGTGCGACCCGGCTGCCCGGTACCCCCCGCCTGTTGCGGGCGCTCAACGACCGCGCGGCGCTGGAACTGCTCCTCGAACGCGGCCCGCTGACCCGGGCCCGGCTCGGTGAGCTGACCGGGCTGTCCAAGGTCACCGCCTCCCAGTTGGTGGAGCGGCTGGAGGAGCGCGGCCTGGTCAGCCGCGTCGGCGAACAGGCCGGCGGACGGGGGCCGAACGCCCAGCTCTACGCCGTACGCCCGAGCAGCGCGCACGTGGTCGGGGTGGACGTCGGGCCGGACCGGGTGGTCGCCGCGTGCGCCGACATCACCGGCGCGGTGATCGGGCGGGTGGAGCAGTCCACCCGGGACACCGACGACCCGGTGGGCGTGGTGCACAACGCCGTCGTCCAGGCCGCCAGCAGCGCCCAGGCGCAGCTGAGCAGCGTACGGCGGATCGTGCTCGGCACTCCGGGCCTGGTCGACCCCGGCACGGGTGACATCACCTTCGCCTTCAACCTGCCGCGCTGGCACAGCGGGCTGCTCGCCGCCCTGCGCGACGACCTGCACACGCCGGTGGTCTTCGAGAACGACGTCAACCTGGCCGCGGTGGCCGAGGCGCAGTCCGGCGCCGCGCAGGGGCTGGGCGACTTCGTGCTGGTCTGGGTGGGCGCCGGCGTCGGGCTCGCGATCATGCTGGGTGGGCGGCTGCACCACGGCAGCAGCGGCGCGGCCGGTGAGATCGGCTACCTGCCGGTGCCCGGCGCGCCCATTCCGCGCGACGTCTCCCGTCGCGCCAAGCCGGCCTTCCAGCAGTTGGTCGGTGGGGACTCGGTGCGCGCGATCGCCCGCGAGCACGGCTACCCGGACGCCGATGCCGCCGACGCGGTCCGCGCGGCCGTCGCCGATGGTGCCGGTGGCGGCCCGATGCTCGACGAGTTGGCGCGCCGGCTCGCGCTCGGCGTGGCCAGCACGTGCGTGGTGCTCGACCCGCCGCTGGTGGTGCTCGCCGGTGAGGTCGGTCAGGCCGGTGGCGAGGCGCTCGCCGACCGGGTGCAGCAGGAGGTGGCGGCGATCACGCTGGTCCGGCCACGGGTGGTGCCCACCGGGCTGACCGAGGAGCCGATCCTGCGCGGTGCGCTGCGCACCGCCCTGGACGCCGTGCGCGACGAGGTGTTCGGCTCCACCGTCGGCTGAGCCCGCTGGCGCGGTCATGTGAAGAAATATTTCACCGCAGGCCGCCACGCTGCAAGCTCTTGCCGCCTCCGTTCCGGTCCGCCGGGCCGCCCCGAGCAGGGCGGGCGGCCCGGCGGAGGCTCAGATCAGGTCGCGCCGACGGAACACGGCGAACGCCGCCGCGGTCAACCCACCGGTGAGCAGGAGCAGCACCAGCAGCGACGGCGCCCAGGTCAGCGAATAGAAGCCTTCGCAGTAGCCGCCGCCCGCGGTGTCGCCCCTGCAGATCTGGCTGTCGTAGAACCGCGCCTCACCGGTGAGCCACGCCCCGATGTAGCTGGAGAGCATCAGCTGGTCCGGGCGCGGGGCATCGACGATCTCCAGCACCAGCCGGCCGCCCAGCTCCCACACCACCGCGTACGCGGCGACCGCGCCGAGCGCCGCCGAGGTGTGTCGGCCCAGGGTGGCGATGGCGAAACCCAGCGCGCTGGCCAGCAGCACCAGCACCAGGCCACGGCCGTGCACCGCCCCGAGCGAGCGCCAGAAGTCCCCGCTCAGCCGGCCGGCCAGACCGGCGGTCTGCCCGATCACCCAGAACGTGGCGAGGTAGACCAGGGAGGCCGCCACCGCCAACGCCAGCACCGTGCCCAGCAGGGTGCCCAGCTTGGCACCCAGCACCGTCATCCGGCGCGGTCGCCAGAGCAGCAGGTTCACCACACCGCCGGAGTTCAGGTCCGCGCCGATGTAGGACGCACCGACCAGGAACCCGAACAGCACCAGGAACGCGATGAGGAAGTAGAGCAGTGGCTCGGCCTGCTGGGCGAAGCTGAACACCCCGGGCAGGAAGTCGGCGGCGATCGGCAGCCGGTCCTGCCGGATCGGGTCGATCTCCGAGCAGTCGGTGGGGAAGTACAGCTCCGAGTCGCTCGGCGGGAGGCTGCCGTTCCGTCGGGCCAGACACTGCTGGAAGTGGGTCTCCATGCTCTGCCGCGCCTCGGTGGCCTGCGCCCGAGCCGAGCTGAGCTCGGCCGCGCTCGGCTTGTGGGAGCCGGCCAGGGTGGTCGCCGCGGTGACCGCGAACGCCAGCGCCAGCAGGACGACCATGAGCTGCACGAAGCGACGCGCGAACAGTCGCTCCAACTCGGCACGCACCAGGTTCACGCGTCCACTCCCCGTTCGAGATCGATCACAGCGTCGCCCTGGCCGCCGGGTGGCAGCGCCGGGTCGTCCACCTGCCGGGGCACCCACGGCTGCCCGGCGCCGGTCAGTTCGAGGAAGACGCTCTCCAGGTCGGGTCGCAGCGGCGTCAGCTCGCCCACCCACAGCCCCTGCTCGCCGAGCAGCTTGCTGATGACCGTCGCGTCGGTCGCCCCGCCCACCACCAGCGTCCCGCCGTCGAGGGTCGCCGTCAGCTCGGCGGCGCGCAGCAACTCGGCGGCGCGCTCCGGCTCGGCAACCCGCACCAGGAACTCGTGCCGGTCATGGCCGGCCAGCACCTCGTCCACGCGGCCGGCCGCCACGCGCCGACCCCGCGAGATGATCGTGACGTGGTCGCAGATCAGCTGGATCTCGGCCAGGATGTGACTGGACACCAGCACTGTCACCCCGGCCGCCGCCAGCGACCGCATCAGGTCCCGCATCTCCCGGATGCCGGCCGGGTCCAACCCGTTCGCCGGCTCGTCGAGGATGAGCAACTGCGGATCCTTCAGCAGCGCGGACGCCACCGCGAGGCGCTGCTTCATGCCCAGCGAGTAGCCCTTGACCCGTTCGTCGCCCCGGTCGTGCAGGCCCACCAGCTCCAGCACCTCGTCCACCCGTGAGGTCGGCACCCCACCGGCCCGGGCCAACAGTCGCAGCGTGCGGTGCCCGGTGAAGTTGCCGAAGAACTGCGGGCTCTCCACGATGGCCCCGACCCTGCCGGCCACCCGGGGCAGCAACTGCGGCGACGGCTCGCCGAGCACCGCCATCCGCCCGCTGTCGGCCCGCACCAGCCCCAGGAGGGCGCGCAGCGTGGTGGTCTTACCGGAACCGTTGGGGCCCAGGAAACCATGGATCTGGCCTGTCTCGACCAGCAGGTCGAACCCGTCGACCGCGACCCGTCGACCGTTGCGCAGGCTGTGGAAGGTCTTGCGCAGACCCTCGATCTCGATGACCGCGCTCATCCGCGCGGCTCCGTACCTGGACCGGGCATGGAGGGTCCTCCGGAGGTGGTGATCAACGACACGGCGCTTCACCCTATGGCCGGGGGGCCGCCCGTGGGGGGCACCCCTCGTTGCGTGGTTGGATGGTCGGGTGACTGGTGACCTGACCCCCGGTGCCACCGGCGCCGCATCCGCCGCCGCGCCCGTGGACCCGGATCTGGTGGTCAGCCTCGACAGCGTCGGCGTACGCCGCTCCGGCACCGCCCTGCTGCAGGACCTGACCTGGCGGGTCGAGCTGGACGAGCGCTGGGTGGTGCTCGGCCCCAACGGAGCCGGCAAGACCACCCTGCTCAATCTCGCCGCCGGCCGACTGCACCCCACCACCGGTGTCGCCCACGTGCTCGGTGAGCGGATCGGCCGCACCGACGTCAACGAGCTGCGTACCCGCATCGGGCTCTCCACCGCCGCGCTCGCCGAGCGGCTGCCCGCCGACGAGCAGGTCAGCGACGTGGTGGTGACCGCCGCCTGGTCGGTGGTCGGCCGCTGGCGGGAGAACTACGAGCGCGGCGACGAGGCGCGGGCGCGGGCGCTGCTCAGCCAGCTCGGCATCGGCGGTCTCGCCGAGCGCCGCTACGGCACCCTCTCCGAGGGAGAGCGCAAGCGGGTGCAGATCGCCCGTGCGCTGATGACCGACCCGGAGCTGCTGCTGCTCGACGAACCCGCCGCCGGGCTCGACCTGGGTGGCCGTGAGGACCTGGTCGCCCGACTGGCCGAGCTGGCGTACGACCCGGACGCCCCGGCCCTGGTGCTGGTCACCCACCACGTGGAGGAGATTCCGCCGGGGTTCACCCACGCGCTGCTGCTGCGGGAGGGCGGTGTGGTCGCGCAGGGACTGCTCGCCGAGACGCTGACCGGCGACAACCTCTCCAAGACCTTCGGCCTGCCGCTGGTGGTCGAGCGCTCGGGCGGCCGCTACACCGCCCGCGCCGCCTGATCGCCGGACAGGGCGGAAGGTGACCGTGCCGCAGACCCGGGTGGTCGTGGTGGGCAGCGCCAACATGGACCTCGTCGCGATGGCGCCCGCGCTGCCCCGACCGGGCCAGACGATGCTCGGCACCGACTTCGTGATGGTGCCCGGCGGCAAGGGCGCCAACCAGGCCGTCGCCGCGGCCAGGGCCGGCGCCTCCTGCGCCTTCCTCGGCGCGATCGGCTCCGACGCGTTCGGCGTCACCCTCAAGGCCCGGATCACGGCGGCCGGGGTGGACACCGGCCAGCTGCGGGTGGTGTACGGCGCGTCCGGGGTGGCGCTGGTGATGGTCAACGCCCAGGGGGAGAACGCCATCGTCGTCACCCCCGGTGCGAACGAGGCGTTGACCGGCCTCACTGACGAGGAACTGACCACCGTCCGAGCGGCGGACGTCCTGGTCGCCCAGCTGGAGATCCCGGTGCAGACGGTCACCGACGCCGCGGTGGCCGCCCACGCCGCCGGCACCCGGGTCATCCTGAACGCCGCACCGGCCCGGGACCTCCCGCCGGAGCTGTTCGGGGCGGTGGACCTGCTGGTCGTCAACGAGGGTGAGGCGCAGGCGTTCACCGGCCGGGGTCGGGAGGACCCGCGGGCACTGCTCGACCTGGTGCCCCGGGCCGTGCTCACCCTCGGTGGCGAGGGCGCCTGGTACGTCGACCGTGAGGGCACCCAGGTGCACGTGCCCGCCGTCCGGGTCGACGTGGTCGACTCCACGGCGGCGGGCGACGCGTTCACCGCCGCGCTGGCCGTCGCCTGGGGCGAGGGACGGGACGTGGTCGACGCGGTGCGCTGGGCGGCGGCGGCCGGAGCTGCCTGCGTACGCCGGCTCGGCGCCTCGGTGGCGCTGCCCCGCCGCGCCGAGATCGACGAGCTGTACGCCCCGGCCTGACGGCACCCCGCTTGACGATCACCTGCGACTGCTGAGCCGGCGCGGCGCAACCTTCGCTGGCCGGCGGAGGCTCAGACGGCCGGGTCGTCGATGAGCTTCTCGCCGCGCCGGCGCAGCATGCCCAGCCCGGGGATGCCGGCCACGGCGAGCTTGAGGTCGCGGGTGACGTCGAGCAGGTCGTGCAGGTCCGGCCCGACCCGGTCGAGGGTGGCCAGGATCGGCAGGATGTCCGCCGTCAGGTGCGCCCTGAGCTTGGGCAGCTCGTCGATCAGGTGGATCGCCGCGGTGATCTCCTCGTGGCTGAGCTGTGCGACGAACCGGTCGGTCATCGGCGCGGCGCGCCGCAGCGCCGGCTCGTACGCCGCCAGCAGCTCGGCCGCCGTGGCCGCCGCCTCCGCCGCGGTGCCCACGGTGGCCGCGGCCCGGCCGGCCACCACGTCGGCTTCGGCGACCACCCGGCCGGCCACCCGGGAGACCTGATCGGCTTCCTGGACCACCACGGCGGCGGCCGTCGCCACCTCGGTGGCGGTGTCGATGGCGGTGGTCGCGGCGGCGCTGATCACGGCCACCTCGCGGACCGCCGTCTCGGCGTCGGTGAGCACCCGGTCGGTCCGGTCCAGGGTCGTCTCGATCCGGTCCACGACCCCGTTGATCCGGGCGAGCAGCGCCTCCACCCCGTCCAGCACGGCGAACGCGCGGGCGGGCACGGCGGCGAACGAGGCGGCCGAGCCGAGCGCCTGATCGAGAGCGGATCGGGTCAGGCCGACCATCGCGGCCGGTGTGGGGAGGGGAAGCGCCATGGGATCAAGTGTGACCCGCCCGCACCACAACCGCCCGACGACGCTGCGCCGGCGCGCTGGGTGGAGCGTCGGGAGGGCCGTCCGACGGTAGGGTGCCGTCATGCCGGCACCCTCGCCGCACCGCCCGCCGAGCATCCGGACCGTCGTACTCCTGGCTGTGCTGGCGGTCCTCGTTGCCGGGCTCGGCACGCTCGTGCTGGTGCGGGCCGACGCCGGCCTCACCGCCCGGCAGGTCACCGTCGGCGGTGTCCCGATGACCGAGGTGCGCTCCGGCCCGCCGACGCCCGGCGTGCGGCGACCGGGAGTGGTGATCGCGCACGGTTTCGCCGGGTCGGCCCAGCTGATGCGCCCGATCGCTGACACCGTCGCCCGCAGGGGAGCGGTCGCGCTGCTGTTCGACTTCGCCGGCCACGGCGCGAACCCGGCCCGGCTGTCCGGCGCGGGATGGGAGACCTCCGCCGCCACGCTCGCCGCCGACCTGGACAACGCCGTCGGCTACCTGCGCGCCCAGCCGGCCGTCGACGCCGGCGCAATCGTCCTCGTCGGACACTCGATGGGCGCCGGCGCGGTCACCCGGTACGCCGCGGCACACCCGGAGATCGCCCGGACCGTGGCGATCTCGCTGCCCGACGCCGGCGAGCTGCCCCCGGGTCGGCCGGTCGAGCTGCTGCTCATCGTGGGTGCCGCGGAGTTCCCCGCCTTCCGCCGGGCCGCCGACGATGCCTTCCGGCGTGGCGTGGGAACGGACCGACGGGCACCGGTGGTCGTGCCCGCCGCGGAGCACATCTCGGTGCTCTTCGCCGCGCGCACCCACGAGGAGATCGCCGGCTGGCTGCCCGGCGCCAGCGGAAGCGCCGTGCCACGACCGCTCGCCCGGCTCGCCGGAGCGGCGCTGCTGGTGGTCGCCTTCGGCATCGGGTTGGTCCCGCTGGCGGCCCTGCTGCTGCCGCGCCGGGCCGCCGGCCGCCGGCCACCCGAACCATCCGCCGGCCGCGAGCCGGACGGCCCAGCGCTGCCCGACGACGGGCTGCCGCTCGGCGGCCTGCTCCCGGTCGCGCTGGCACTGCTCGCGGCCGGCGCGGGCGCGGTCGTCGCGGCGGTGCTGCCGACCACCCGGCTCCCGCTCGCGATCGGCGGCTACGTCGCCGGCTTCCTGCTGGTCACCGGAGTGCTGCTGATCGCCGGTCAGCGCTGGCTGCCGGGCCTGTTCGGCGCGCCGCGGCCGCCGTCCAGCACGGCCGGCGTGGTGGCGGGCCGGCGTGCGCCCGTACGGACGGCCGTCGCGGCGCTGGCGCTGACCGGGTACGCCGTCCTCGCCGTCGCGCTGCCGATCCACGCCGGACTCACCTCTGCCCTGCCGGTCGGTGCCCGCTGGTGGCTGCTCCCGCTGGTGGCGGGCGCCTGCCTGCTGTTCCTGCTGGGCGTCGAGCTGGTCGCCGCCGGGCGGACGGGGCGGCACCTGCTGGTCGTCGCGGTCACCGTGCTCGTGCTGACCACGTCGGCGCTGGTCGGTCTGGCGCCCACCTTCGTGCTGCTGGTGGTGCCGCTGTTCGCGCTGCTGCTCGGCTGGCAGGCCGTCTGGGCGACCGTGCTGCGCCGGTACGCCGGCCCGCGCTGGCTGCCGGCCCTGCTGGGTGCGGCGCTGGTCGGCTGGCCGATCGCCACCACCCTGCCGTTGAGCTGACCGGTCGGTTGCTCATCGATGGTCCCCCTGCTGTTCGACGGCACGCTGCACGGCCCGGTAGATCTGGCCGAACCGTAGCGCGTCGGGCGTGCGCAGCAGCAGTTGCTCCCGGCCGTGGTGCTGCACCCACAGCTCGTGCACGTGGCTGCCGCGCTCGTAGGAGCGGTCCAGCCAGCCCAGCGGGATCTCCAGGAACGGCGTCAACGCGAGCGCCCCCACCGCGCAGGCCGCGAGGATGATCAGCGCCATCGTCCAGTTGCCCCGATCCTGCGCCGTGTACGCCAGCGAGAGCACGCAGACCAGCGCGACCAGGGGCGGCAGCGAGAGCAGCAGGACGAGGACACCCCGGCCGAGCACCCGGCCGCGTACCGCGAGGGTCTTCGGCCCACGCGCGTGCCAGACGTACGTCACGTCGGAGAGGGCGACCACGTGACCGCCTGCCCGGATCGACTCGGAGGTCACCTGCACCGCGTCGTCCCGGTAATAGAGGGTCATCACTAAGCCTAACCACCGCCGGGCAAACCCGCCCGCTGCACGCCGACCGCGACGAGTGCCGGGGGCGGGGGGCGGGGGGCGGTGTGACGCTCCTTTGGAGCTGAATCGTCTACGACATCGCGGCCTCCTTCGCGCTCCCCGATTCGTCTACGACCTCGTGGGTTCCCGCGCCGATTCGTTTACGACATCAGCTCCAAAGGCGGTGGGGGAAGACTCGCCGGGCCGCAACGGCTCGCGTGGCAGCCTGCGCCGTTGCCGTGGGTCGCTGCTGCGCGGTCTCGGCCGCTGCCGGACGAGCCGATCCGGTTCGGAGCTCGGGCGCTAGCGGCGGATGGCCCGGCGGGCCGGTTGACTGCTCTCGACGGCGCGCTGCACCGCCCGGTAGATCTGACCGAAGCGCAGCGCGTCGCCGGTGTGCAGCAGCCGCACGGGCTGACCGCGCCAACGCGCCCAGATCTCCAGTTGCCGGCTGCCCCGGGCGTACGAGCGGTCCAGGTGTTCGAAGAGGAAGTCGGCGATCGGCCCGACGGCCAGGCCCACCAGCACCGAGGCTCCGACGATCGCGATCGTCACGGTGGGCGAGCGGTGCAGCCAGACGGCCACGCCGATGCCGAGCACGGCCGCGATCAGCGGGCCGGCGAGCGCGGCGCCGATCGCGCCCCGCCCGACGAGCACCCGCCAGGAGCGGCTGCCCCGGCGGTGCCAGATCATGGTGATGTCGGCCAGCGCGTAGCTGCGGCCGTCCACCCGCACCGCGGTGGAGGTGACCTGCACCGACCTGTCGTCGTAATAAGTGACCATGGCTGGACTCCCGCCCGCGGGGCTGACACCAGACTACTTACCCCAACGAGCCGGGTCGTAAGGTTGGCACGCGACTTCGACGAGGAAGTGAGGGCAGCGTGGGCGAGTTCGTTCGGCTGGAGACCAGGGACGGCATCGGCACCATCCGGCTGGAGCGGCCGCCGATGAACGCGCTCAACACCCAGGTGCAGGAGGAGTTGCGCGCCGCCGCCACGGCGGCCACCGACGATCCCGAGGTCCGCGCCGTCATCGTGTACGGCGGGGAGAAGGTCTTCGCCGCCGGCGCGGACATCAAGCAGATGGCCGAGATGTCCTACGTGGACATGGCCGATCGGGCGGCGAACCTGTCCAGCGCGCTCGGAGCGATCGCCCGGATTCCCAAGCCGGTCGTCGCCGCGATCACCGGCTACGCCCTCGGCGGCGGCTGTGAGTTGGCGCTGGCCTGCGACTGGCGGGTGGTGGCCGAGGACGCCAAGCTCGGCCAGCCGGAGATCAAGCTGGGCATCATTCCCGGCGCGGGCGGCACCCAGCGGCTGGCCCGGCTGGTCGGCCCGGCCCGGGCCAAGGATCTGATCATGTCCGGGCGGATGGTGGACGCCCAGGAGGCGCTGCGGATCGGCCTGGCCGACAAGGTCGTCCCGGCCGCCGAGGTCTACGAGGCGGCGGTCGCGCTGGTGACGCCGTACCTGAACGGTCCGATGCAGGCGCTGCGCGCGGCGAAGCTGGCGGTCGACGGCGGCCTGGACATGGACCTGAACTCGGGCCTGGCCTGGGAGAGTCAGCTCTTCGCGGCGCTCTTCGCCACCGACGACCGGCGCGAGGGCATGGCGGCCTTCGTCGAGAAGCGCAAGCCGGGCTTCACCGGCCGCTGACCGGAGGGGGCCGGCGGTGCGTGTCGCCGGCTCCGACGGTGAGCCGAGAGCGGTTCACATTCTGCCTACCGGCCAGTAGCGTGGGGCTTCGGTCATGAGCGACGAAGGGGAGCGGCAATGACGGAGCGGATCGAAGGTCACGGCGGGGAGCTGGCGCTCGCGGCGCTACGGGCGTACGGGGTGCGCGAGATGTTCACCCTCTCCGGTGGCCACGTCTTCCCGCTCTACGACGCCGCGCACAAGAACGACTTCCCGATCTACGACGTCCGGCACGAGCAGTCCGCGGTCTTCGCCGCCGAGGCGGTGGCCAAGCTCCAGCGCCGTCCCGGCCTCGCCGTGCTCACGGCCGGCCCCGGTGTCACCAACGGCATCTCCGGCATGACCAGCGCCTACTTCAACGCGTCCCCGGTGCTGGTGCTCGGTGGCCGGGCGCCCGCGTTCCGCTGGGGCTCGGGCAGCCTTCAGGAGATGGACCACCTGCCGCTGGTCGCCCCGGTCACCAAGCACGCCGAGACGGTGTTCAGCACCGACGACATCCCGCGCGCCGTGGGTGCCGCGCTCACCGCCGCGCTCACCCCGCACCGCGGGCCGGCCTTCCTCGACTTCCCGCTGGAGACGGTCTTCTCCGTCGCCGAGGCCGACCTGCCGGCCGTGTCGGGCGTCGACCCGGTCGAGCCGGACCCGGAGGAGGTGGCTCGCGCCGCGGCGCTGATCGCCGGGGCGCAGCGGCCGGTCATCATCGCCGGCTCAGACGTGTACGCCGGCGACGCGGTGGCCGCGCTGCGCGAAGCGGCCGAGGCGCTGCAGGTGCCGGTCTTCACCAACGGCATGGGTCGCGGCTCGCTCCCGCCGGAGCACCCGCTCGCCTTCGCCAAGGCGCGCCGGGCCGCGCTCTCCGGCGCCGACGTGGTCGTGGTGGTCGGCACCCCGCTGGACTTCCGGCTCAGCTTCGGTGACTTCGGCGACGCCAAGGTGGTGCACATCGTCGACGCGCCCAGCCAGCGGGCCGGGCACGTGCAGCCGGCCGCCGCGCCCGCCGGTGACCTGCGCCTGATCCTCTCCGCGCTGGCCGACCATGCCGGTGACCGGACCGACCACTCCGGCTGGATCGCCGACCTGCGCGCCGCCGAGGACGCGGCCCGGGCCCGCGACGCCGCCGAGATGGCCGCCGAGACCGACCCGATCCGGCCCGCCCGGATCTACGGTGAGCTGCGCCGGGTGCTGGCCCGTGACGCGATCACCATCGGCGACGGCGGTGACTTCGTCTCGTACGCCGGGCGGTACCTGGAGCCGGCCCAGCCCGGCACCTGGCTGGACCCGGGGCCGTACGGCTGCCTGGGCACCGGCATGGGCTACGCCATGGGCGCCCGGGTCAGCCACCCGGACCGGCAGATCTGCGTGCTGATGGGCGACGGCGCCGCCGGCTTCTCGCTGATGGACGTCGAGTCGCTGGTCCGCCAGAAGCTGCCGGTCGTGATCGTGGTCGGCAACAACGGCATCTGGGGGCTGGAGAAGCACCCGATGCAGGCCATGTACGGCTACGACGTGGCTGCCGACCTCCAGCCGGAGCTGCGCTACGACACGGTGGTCAGCGCGCTGGGCGGTGCGGGGGAGACGGTCGCCAAGGCCGCCGATCTGGGTCCGGCGTTGCAGCGGGCGTTCGACGCCGGCGTGCCGTACCTGGTCAACGTGCTCACCGACCCGACCGACGCGTACCCCCGGTCGTCGAACCTCGCCTGAGTCGCACCCGCCGCGCCGTCGCCCGCCCAGCGGGTGACGGCGCGGCGTCTTCCCCCAGCTAAATCAGCGGAATGTCAGCGCCGGTCGTCGTAACGTCAGCCCGGGACCGGCGGGCTGTCAGACCTGTCGCCCATGGTGGTGTGACCACCGAAGACGACAGGAGTTGCGATGGACTACGCGATCCGCGCCGAAGGTCTGGTGCGGCGTTTCGGCGCCACCACGGCTCTCGCCGGCGTTGACCTGGCGGTCCCGACCGGGAGTGTCTTCGGCCTGCTCGGGCCGAACGGCGCCGGCAAGACCACGGCGGTACGGGTGCTCGCCACCCTGCTGCGGCCCGACCAGGGGCACGCCACGGTGGGCGGCTTCGACGTCGTCCGCGACGCCCATCGGGTGCGTCAGCTGATCGGCCTGACCGGCCAGTACGCCTCGGTCGACGAGACCCTGACCGGCGCGGAGAACCTGCTGCTGATCGGCCGGCTGCTGGGGCTGAGCCGGGTCGACGCCAAGCAGCGCGCCCGCCAACTGCTCACCGACTTCCAGCTCAGCGACGCCGCCGACCGGGCCGCGAAGACCTACTCCGGCGGCATGCGGCGTCGGCTGGACCTGGCCGCCAGCCTGGTCGGCCGGCCGCAGGTGCTCTTTCTCGACGAGCCGACCACCGGCCTGGACCCGCGCAGCCGCAACGACCTGTGGGACATCGTCCGCACCCTGGTCGCCGACGGGGTGACGGTGCTGCTCACCACGCAGTACCTGGAGGAGGCCGACCAGCTCGCCGGGGAGATCGCGGTGGTCGACCACGGCCGGGTGATCGCCCAGGGCACGCCGGAGGAGCTGAAGGCCAAGACCGGCGGGCAGACCCTGACCGTCCGGCCCGCCGACGCCACCAACCTGGGGGCGGTGGTCGCCATCGCCGGCGAGGTGTCCGGTGCGACGCCCGAGGTGGCCCAGAACGCGGTCACCGTCGCGGTGAACGATCCCACCGTGCTGCCCGCCGTGGTGAGCCGCCTCGACGCCGCCGGGATCCCGGTCGCGGAGCTGGCGCTGCGCGGCGCCAGCCTGGACGAGGTCTTCCTCTCGCTCACCGGCCACCGTGCCGAGGACGCCCCGGCCGACACCGACCTGGAAAGGACTTCGGCATGACCGCCGCCACCCTGACCCCCGCACTGTCGCCGGCCCGCCGGCTCGGTCCCGCCGCGGGGCTGCGGCACACGTTCACGCTGGCGTGGCGCAGCCTGGTGCAGATCAAGCACAACCCGATGGAGCTGCTCGACCTGAGCATCCAGCCGGTGATGTTCGTGCTGCTGTTCACCTATGTCTTCGGCACGGCCATCGCCGGTTCCTCCGGCGAGTACCTGACCTTCATGCTGCCCGGCATCATGGTGCAGAACGCGCTCTTCGCGACCATGACGACCGGGTTCGGCCTGAACAACGACCTCACCAAGGGCGTCTTCGACCGGCTGCGCGCGCTGCCGATCGCCCGGTGGGCGCCGCTGGCCGGCCGGATCCTCGCCGACACCGTCAAGCAGGCCTGGTCGATCGCGCTGCTGCTCGGCGTCGGGGCGGTCCTGGGCTTCCGGGTCGGCAACGGGGTGCTCGGGGTGGTCGGGGCGTTCGCGCTGCTGCTGGCGTTCACGCTGGCCGCGTCCTGGATCTCGGTGCTGGTCGGGGTGCTGGTCAGCGAGCCCGACAAGGTGCAGATCTTCGGCTTCATGGTGATCTTCCCGCTGACCTTCACCAGCAACATCTTCGTGCCCACCGACCGGATGCCGGGTTGGTTGCAGAACTGGGTGGAGGTCAACCCGGTGACCGTGGTGGCCGACGCGCTGCGCGGGCTCCTGGTCGGCGGCCCGGTGGCCGGCCCGGTGCTCCAGACGCTGCTGTGGGGCTTCGGCATCGCGGTGATCTTCGCGCCGCTGGCGGTGCGCGGGCTCAAGCGTCGGGTCTGACCCGCGGCGGCGTGAGCGCCGGCACGGCGGAGCCGTGTGTCACACCTCGGGCCGGTCACCCTCACGCGGCGGCTCGCCGTCGCGGCGGCGCAGGTCGTCCTCGCGGCGGCGGAGGTCTTCCTCCCACTGGCGGAAGAGCTCCTGATCCGACTGTTGGGCGCGCTCCTGCACGGAGCGGAGGAACTCCGGGTCGTCGTCGGGGGCGAGCGGGCGGCGGCTCGGCCGCTCGGCGGGGCGGTTGCCGGCCGGCCGGGCCTTGCGGGCGCCGGAGCCGGGCTCCCGGCCGGCGACGAACCAGGCGATCGAACCGACCAGCGGGAAGAACAGGATGATCAGCACCCAGGCGATCCGGGGCAGGGCACGGATCTGGCCCTCCTCGGCGGAGAGGCAGCTGATCAGCGCGCAGACGGCGAGGACGATCTGCACGAGGAAGAGGAGTACGTACAACCGGGCCATACGCCTATCATGGCGCACCCCGTCCCGTCACCACAGTCCGCGAACCACCAGCAGCGCACCCAGCAGCGCGAGCGCGACGGTGGCCAGCGCGACCAGGGGCAGGGCCCGGCCGCCGACCTCTGCTGGCCCCGTGCCGGTGCCCCGGGGCCAGCAGAGGACCAGCGCCGCTCCCCACACCAGGACGGCGACGCCGGCGATCAGCGTGTCGGTCGGCTCGCCGGTCGACCCGAGCCGGACGGCCAGCGCGGTCACCAGGCTCAGCGCGAGCCCGGTGCGTCGCCAGGCCAGTCGGGTCCGCTCCGGTTGCAGCCCCGGGTCCCGCCCGGCACCCGCCAGCCCGCCCGAGCCGCCAGTCACGACGCGCCGATGGCCCGGGCCAGCACCGCGATGACCAGTAGCACCGCGCCGGTTCCGATGGTGAGGGCGAGGACGGCGGGGAAGCGGGAGGCGGGCAGCTCCTGACCGAGCCGGATGGCCCGTTCGTTACGCGCCCAGTGATCCACAGCGCGGACCGCGACGGTGGCGCCGAGCAGCAGCAACGCGACCGCGATCACCTCCCGCAGGTGGGTCAGCGGCAGCGGTGGCAGGAACTGCGCGGCGGCGAGCCCGCCGCCGACCAGCGCCAGGCCGGTACGCAGCCAGGCGAGGAAGGTCCGCTCGTTGGCCAGGGAGAACCGGTAGTCCGGTGGCTCGCCGACCGAGCGTAGGTCCCTCGGGTCGAACCACCTCCTGATCGCCTCCCACACGCTGCCGATTATCCGCTTCCCCTGCGGCTTAACCTGAGCCGGTGACCGATCTTGATGTGATGACGCTGCGCGCCGCCTACGACAACCAGCTCCGCCCGGAGATCCCGGACCCGGTCCCGGCCGGGGTGACGGTGGAGCGGGACGGGCCGTTGGTCCGGATCGTCGGGCTCGACGCCGGTGGGTTCCTCACCTACCGCGACCTCGGCGGGCTGACCGGCGACGAGCTGGACGCGCTGATCGCCCGGCAGGTGGAGCTGTTCCGCGAGCGCGGCCAGTCGGTGGAGTGGAAGCTCAACGAGCACGACGAACCCGCGGACCTGGCCGACCGGTTGCGCGCCGCCGGCTTCGTGCCGGAGGAGCGGGAGACCGTGGTGATCGGCCCGGTCGCGCCGCTGGCCGCCGCGCTGCCGGTCGCACCCGAGGGGGTACGCCTGCGCGAGGTGACCAGCCGGGCCGACCTGGAGCGGATCGCCGCCATGGAGGAGGAGGTCTGGCAGGAGGACCGTTCGCACCTCGTCTGGGGGCTGGCCAAGGAGATCGACGCCGACCCGCACTCGATCACCGTGGTGGTGGCCGAGGCGGGCGAGACGGTGGTGAGCGCGGGCTGGGTGCGTTTCCCGGCGAACACCGGCTTCGCCACCCTGTGGGGTGGGTCCACCCTGCCGCAGTGGCGGCGCAAGGGCATCTACCGGGCGCTGGTCACCTACCGGGCGCGGTTGGCCGACCAGCGGGGTCGGACGCTGCTGCAGGTCGACGCGTCGGAGGACAGCCGGCCGATCCTCCAGCGACTCGGCCTCGTCCCGGTCACCACCACGACCCCGTACGTCTACACTCCGTGATCATGGAGCAGCGGTTGACGGACGAGGAGCGGCTGACGCTCAAGACCGGTGCCTTCGGCGCCGTCTTCCTGGTCGCCAACGCGGATCCGGGCATGCTGGGCGTGATCCGGGAGAGTGTCGCCGCCTCGGGCGCGCTGGCTGGGGCCAGCGGGGTGGTCAAGGACGCGCTGACCAGCGGTCCGCTGCCGCGGATGCCCCGGGATTCCCAGCTGGAGATCGAGTCGGTGGTGCTGCCGGCGCTCAACCGGGCGGTGCGGATCCTGCGCGAGAAGTCACCGGGGGACGTGGACGCGTACCGCACGGTGGTGTTGAGCGCGGCGGACCGGGTGGCGCGGGCGCACGACGGGGTGGCCCCGGCGGAGGCGGCGGTCATCGACCGGATCCGGGAGGCGCTGGCCGACCCGGCCTGACCGGGCCCGGACGGCTGGCCCACGCTGGTGAGCTGTGTCACTCGGAGTGCCCGGGGGCTGCATGCTACTGGCAGGTAACATTGCGCCGTGGGCAACTGCACAGCAGCCCGCGGTTGACCGGGCGTCGACCGACGCGCGAGGCTGCGCCCAACCGGGCGAGCGAATCGCATCACCACACAGGAGGGTCGTCGAAGCGCGATGAATATCGTCGTACTCGTCAAGCAGGTGCCTGATTCGGGCGCGGACCGCAACCTGCGCAATGACGACAACACCGTCGACCGCGGTTCGGCGAACAACGTGATCAACGAGATGGACGAGTACGCCATCGAGGAGGCGCTGAAGATCAAGGAGGCGCACGGTGGCGAGGTCACGATCCTGACCATGGGTCCGGACCGGGCGACCGAGTCGATCCGCAAGGCGCTCTCCATGGGCCCGGACAAGGCCGTGCACGTGGTGGACGACGCCCTGCACGGCTCCTGCGCGGTGGCCACCTCGAAGGTGCTCGCCGCCGCGCTGGGCCAGCTCAACGCCGACCTGGTGATCTGCGGCGCCGAATCCACCGACGGCCGGGTCCAGGTCATGCCGCACATGATCGCCGAGCGGCTCGGCGTCGCGGCGCTCACCGGCGCCCGCAAGCTCACCGTCGACGGCGGCACGCTGACCGTCGAGCGGCAGACCGAGGAGGGCTACGAGGTGGTCACCGCCGCCACCCCGGCCGTGGTCTCGGTGTGGGACACCATCAACGAGCCGCGCTACCCCTCCTTCAAGGGCATCATGGCCGCCAAGAAGAAGCCGGTGCAGACGCTCTCCCTGGCCGACCTCGGCGTCGCGCCGACCGAGGTGGGCTTCGACGGCGCCACCAGCGCCGTCGTCGAGCACAGCAAGCGCCCGCCGCGCTCCGGCGGCGCCAAGATCACCGACGAGGGCGAGGGCGGCGTCAAGCTGGTCGAGTTCCTCGCTACCGAGAAGTTCGTGTGAGAGCGGGGTCTGGACATGTCTGAGGTTCTCGTCGTCGTCGAAGCCACCAAGGAATTCGGCGTCAAGAAGGTCACCCTGGAGATGCTCACCCTCGCCCGCGAGCTGGGCACCCCGAGCGCGGTGGTGCTCGGTGGCGCCGGCGCCGCGGAGGCACTGAGCGCCAAGCTGGGCGAGTACGGCGCGGAGAAGATCTACGCGGCCGAGGGTGACGAGATCGACGGCTACCTGGTGGCTCCCAAGGCCACCGTGCTGGCCGAGCTGGTCAAGCGGGTGCAGCCGGCCGCCGTGCTGCTGGCGTCGGCCCAGGAGGGCAAGGAGATCGCCGCCCGCCTCGCCGTCAAGCTGGACAACGGCATCCTGACCGACGTGGTCGGCCTGGCCGCCGACGGCACCGCCACCCAGGTCGCCTTCGCCGGTTCCACCATCGTCAAGTCCAAGGTCACCCGGGGCCTGCCGCTGGTCACCGTCCGGCCCAACTCGGTCACCCCGAGCCCGGCGGCGGCCACCCCGGCGATCGAGCAGCTCACCGTGTCGGTCACCGACACCGACAAGCTGGCCAAGGTCGTCGAGCGGGTCGCCGAGCAGAAGGGCTCCCGCCCCGAGCTGACCGAGGCCGGCGTGGTCGTCTCCGGCGGTCGTGGTGTCGGCAACGCCGACAACTTCAAGCTGGTCGAAGAGTTGGCCGACCTGCTCGGCGGCGCCGTCGGCGCATCCCGCGCCGCGGTCGACTCCGGCTTCTACCCGCACCAGTTCCAGGTGGGCCAGACCGGCAAGACGGTCTCCCCGCAGCTCTACGTCGCGCTCGGCATCTCCGGTGCCATCCAGCACCGCGCCGGCATGCAGACCTCGAAGACCATCGTCGCGGTCAACAAGGACGGCGAGGCGCCGATCTTCGAGCTGGCCGACTTCGGTGTGGTGGGCGACCTGTTCAAGATCGTCCCGCAGGCTGCCGAGGAGATCCGCAAGCGCAAGTGACCCCTGCGGCACTTTGGTGCCGTACGACGAGAAGTGGCCGCCCTGGTGGGCGGCCACTTCCGTGTCGACGGGATGGGAGCTGATCGGCGGGCCGGGGAGCTGAGCCGGCCCGCCGATCAGCCCGTCAGGGTGCCCCTCAGCAGGCTGTCGCCGGAGTGGGCAGGCTTGTTGTCGTACTGCTCGGCGGACACGTCGACCACCGAGTAGCTGCCCAGGTCGACGTTGGGGGGCAGGGGGAGCAGAGCGTCCGGACCGTCACCGAGGGTGCCGACCGAGAACATCTCCATCGTCGTCGGGTTGATGAGCCAGACCTCGTAGTACCCCGCCACGCGCGGGAGATTCACCACATGCAGATGTAGTTGGCCGCCCTGGAACACCCGGGCGTCACCCGAGGCGGCCGGAGGCGTCGATCCGTACGCCGCCAGTGGCGCGCTGGCCACCACCGCCCGCGTCGGTGCGGGCGCCGGGTCGTCCGGCCGCAGCACGGCGACGCTGCCCACCACGCCGATCGCCGCGGCGGCGGCAGCGGTCGCCGCGGTGGCCGCCCAGCGGGACCAGCCACCGCGCCGGCGACCCCGGGACCGGCCCGTCGACCCCGGCCCGGTCGCCCCCGGGGCGGGCCGGACCGCGTCGTCGGTCGGCTCGGACGCCCGCTGCCGGACGGCCCCGGTCAGCGACGGCAGCTCCTCTGCCGCTCTGATCTGCGCCGTGATGCCCTGCCAGACGTGCTCCGGCGGGTCGGGCAGGTCACCCAGGCCCTGTGTCTCCACGCCGAGCCCGGCCACCTGCTGGAGGGTCTCCATCTCCAGCTGGCAGTGCGCGCAGGTGTCGAGGTGGGTGCTCTCCCCGTTGTCCGCCTCGCTCTCACCGAGCGCCAGAAAGACCAGCCTGTCGTGGTCCAGGTGCTGCACCGTCCACCTCCCATCTGCGTTTCAAGCTCGCCATGCCGCGCCGGATGTGACTCTTCACGGTGCCCAACGGCACGCCGGTCACCGTGGCTATCTGCTGGTGTGTCAGGTCGTCGTAGAAGGCCAGCTCCAGCATGCGTCGCTGGTCGTCGGGGAGGCGAGCCAGCTCGTCGGCGATCACCAGCCGGTCCACCACCCGATCCGGGTCCGGACCGGTCTGCGCCGGCTCGGGCAGCTGCCGGACGGTCTCGACCACCCGGGTCTCGCGGGCCGAGGCCCGCATCCGGTCGATCACCTTGCGCCGGCCGATGCCCAGCAGCCAGCCGATCAGCGACCCCTTGGCCGGGTCGAACGTGTCGCGCCCCAGCCAGGCGGCGACGAACGTCGCCTGGGTGACGTCCTCGGCGTCGCTGCGGTTGGCCAGCATGGAGGTCGCCAGGTGGAGCACGGCCCGACCGTACCGCTCGTACGCCTCGCGGAGCGCCACCTCGTCGCCGGCGCGGAACCGGGGTGCGAGGTCGTCCACCGGTGGGTCCGGTTCCTGCGGTCCGGCCGTCATCGGGCGGCTCGCCTTCGATGAGGCATGCCCGACTGTAACTCCCACAGTCTCCGCCCCACTCTCCCCGGTCGATGTCATCTCACCAGCTCTTCGCTCCCCGGGCCCGTTCCGGATGCGGACCGCGGCGAAAAGAAAGGTGGCGTCGGGGCGCATCCACCCGTCGCGGAGCCGGCGTAACCCGTTCTGCAAGCCAGCCTGACGAATCAGCACCAACCACCAGGAGGCAGACATGCAGCTCTCGTACTTCCGTCGGTTCGCGGCGGGCGGTGCCGTCGCCGCGTTGGCCTTCGCGGGCGTCGGCGCGTTCACCGCCACCCCGGCCTACGCCGCCACGTCGAAGGTCTCCGTCGTGCACGGCATCCCGGACACCCCGGTCGACGTCTACGTCAACGGAGAGAAGACGCTGGACACCTTCAAGCCCGGTGACGTGGCCGGGCCGCTGAACCTGGAGGAGGGCGAGTACGACATCGCGCTCACCAAGCCGGGCGAGCCGGTCGGCAGCGCGATCCTGAAGGTCGACAACGCCGCGGTGCCGGGCGGGGCGAACATCAGCATCGCCGCGCACCTCGACGCGGCCGGCCAGCCCAAGATCACTTCGTTCGTGAACGACGTGTCGAAGGTCGACGCCGGCAAGGCCCGGCTGATCGTCCGGCACACCGCCGCCGCCCCGGCGGTGGACGTGCGCGCCGGCGGCACCCCCGTGTTCGAGGAGCTGACCAACCCGAACGAGGCCAAGGGCGACGTCGACGCGGGCAGCGTGAAGGCCGACGTGGTGCTCGCCGGCACCGGCACGGTGGCGATCGGCCCGGCGGACCTCGACCTCAGGGAGGGCACCGCGACGATCGTCTACGCGATCGGCTCCGCCGAGGGCAAGACCCTCGACGTGGTGGCCCAGACCATCACCGGCCTGCACTCCGCCCCGGGCGGCGTGCCGAGCGGTGACGGTGGTCAGGCCGGCACCGGCGTGGACACCTGGTGGTACGTGCTCGCCGGCGCCGGCGTCCTGCTGCTGCTCGGCGGCGGGGCGCGGGTGGCCACCGCCCGGACTCCTCGCCGGTGACGGTGCGCAACCGCGGCGCGCTGGCGGCCATGGCCGCCGGCGCTGCCGCGCTCACCGTCGCCGCCCTGGTGGCGTGCGGCTCCCAGCCGGCCGGGAACGTCGGCGCGGAGGAGGCGAGCACACTGGCCAGCCCCACCTCGGCCCCACCGGCCGTCGCCCCGTCGGTCCCGGTGGCCGCCGGGGAGCTGCCGGCCGGTGGCGAGATCGTCCCGCCGGTCCGGCTGGTGATCCCGGAGATCGACGTCACCGCCACGGTCAACGCCGTCGGCATCAACGAGCGGACCAACGAGTTCGACGTGCCGCCGAGCGTCGACCAGATCGGCTGGTACCGGTACGGCCCCGGCCTGGAGGCGGGCGCCGGCTCGGTGGTGATCGCCGGCCACGTGGACAGCGCCGCGCAGGGCAGGGGAGCGTTCTTTCGGCTGCGGGAGCTGGACCAGGGCGACACCCTGACCGCGACCGGCAGCGACGGCACCGCCAGGCGGTACCGGGTCGTCGCCCGGGAGGAGTACGCCAAGACCAGGATCCCGCTGGACCGGTACTTCGCCCGGGACGGCAAGCCGCGGCTGACCCTGATCACCTGCGGTGGGCCGTTCGATGCCACGGCCCGCAGGTACCGCGACAACATCGTCGTCACGGCGGTGCCCGCCTGAGCCGCCGGGCTGGGCTCACCCGGAGCGGGCGTCGGGCCGGGGTGGGAGGGGAAGCCTTCCCGCCCCGGCCGTTCACCGGGGTCCCCTCCGCCATCCGGCCCCCGATCAGTCGGCCGTACGCTGAACGGTGATGGCTTACCTGGATCACGCGGCGACCACTCCGATGCTCGACGAGGCACTGGAGGCGTACGTCGCCACCGCCCGCGAGGTTGGCAACGCGTCCTCTCTGCACGCGGCGGGTCGTCGTGCCCGCCGCCGGGTCGAGGAGTCCCGCGAGCGGGTGGCGGCCGTCCTGGGCGCCCGGCCGTCCGAGGTCATCTTCACCGGTGGTGGCACGGAGAGTGACAACCTCGCGGTCAAGGGCATCTTCTGGGCCCGCCGGGGAGCTGACGCCGACCGCCGGCGGGTGGTCTCCAGTGCCGTCGAGCACCACGCCGTGCTGGACGCGGTGGACTGGCTGGCCGAGCACGAGGGCGCCGAGGTCGGGTGGCTGCCGGTGGACGCCGCCGGCCGGCTCGACCCGGAGGCCCTGCGCGCCGAACTGGCCGCGCACGCCGACCGGGTGGCCGTGGTCACCGCGATGTGGGCCAACAACGAGGTCGGCACCGTCCAACCGGTGGCCGAGCTGGCCGCCGTCGCCGCCGAGCACGGCGTGCCCTTCCACACCGACGCCATCCAGGCCGTCGGTCAGGTGCCGGTCGACTTCGGCGCCAGCGGGGTCGCCGCGCTGACCGTCACCGGGCACAAACTGGGCGGCCCGACCGGGGTGGGCGCGCTGCTGCTGGCCCGGGACGTGGCCGCGACGCCGCTGCTGCACGGCGGCGGCCAGGAACGCGACGTACGCTCCGGCACCCTGGACACCGCCGGCATCGTCGCCTTCGCGGTCGCCGTCGAGTCGGCGGTCAAGGGCCAGCAGGAGTACGCGGCCCGGATGGCCGCGCTGCGCGACGACCTGATCGAGCGGGTCCGTCAGGCGGTGCCCGAGGTGATCTACAACGGTGACCCGGTCGACCGGTTGCCCGGCAACGCCCACTTCTCCTTCCCCGGCTGTGAGGGCGACGCCCTGCTGCTCCTGCTGGACGCCCAGGGCATCGCCTGCTCGACGGGCTCGGCCTGCTCGGCAGGGGTGGCCCAGCCCTCGCACGTGCTGCTGGCGATGGGCGCCGACGACGACCGCGCCCGCTCCTCGCTGCGTTTCACCCTCGGCCACACCAGCACCCAGAGCGAGATCGACGCCCTCATCGCCGCCCTCCCGGCGGCCGTCGAGCGCGCCCGCCGAGCCGCCGCCCCCCGCACCCCCCGCTGAAACCCCGAGTCCCCACGCCACCCCGCACCCGCGTAGACCGCAAGCCCTCACTCTCCTCGCGATCTTGCACTTTCGGTCTGCCATTCGCGGCTTTTGCGGCATACGTCGGGGCGGAAACTGCAAGATCGCGGCGGGCCGGCGGGCCGGCGGGCCGGCGGGCCGGCGGGCGGGCGGGCGGGGGCGGGCGGGGTGCGGGTGCGGGGGTTTGCCGGGTCGGGTGGATAGGGTGGTGTGGGGAAGGGAGTGGGCTGGTGAGGGTGTTGGCGGCGATGTCGGGCGGGGTTGACTCGGCCGTGGCGGCGGCGCGGGCGGTGGCGGCCGGGCACGACGTGACCGGCGTGCACCTCGCGCTGGCCCGCAATCCACAGACCTACCGGACCGGGGCGCGCGGCTGCTGCACCCTGGAGGACTCCCGCGACGCCCGGCGGGCGGCCGACGTGATCGGCATCCCGTTCTACGTGTGGGACATGGCCGACCGGTTCCACGCCGACGTGGTGGACGACTTCGTCGCCGAGTACGCCGCGGGCCGTACGCCGAATCCGTGCCTGCGCTGCAACGAGAAGATCAAGTTCACCGCGGTGCTGGACCGGGCGGTGGCCCTGGGCTTCGACGCGGTCGTGACCGGCCACCACGCCCGGCTCGGCGCCGACGGGCTGCTGCGGCGCAGCGTCGACGTGGCCAAGGACCAGTCGTACGTGCTGGCCGTGCTCACCCGTGAGCAACTCGACCGGTCCATGTTCCCGCTCGGCGACTCCACCAAGGCGCAGGTCCGCGCGGAGGCCGCCGAGCGTGGTCTGGCGGTCGCCGACAAGCCCGACTCGCACGACATCTGCTTCATCGCCGACGGCGACACCCGTGGTTTCCTGGCCGGTCGGCTCGGTGCGGCACCGGGCGACGTGGTCGACGCGAGCACCGGCGCCGTCGTCGGCAGCCACACCGGCGCGTACGCGTACACGGTGGGCCAGCGTCGCGGGCTGCACCTGGACCGGCCCGCACCGGACGGCCGGCCGCGCTACGTGCTCTCCATCACGCCGAAGACCAACACGGTGACGGTCGGCCCGGCCGAGGCGCTGGAGGTGTCCCAGGTGCACGCCGAGCGGCCGGTCTGGACCGGTGGCCCGCGCCCGGACGCGCCGGTCGAGTGCGAGGTGCAGTTGCGGGCGCACGGCGAGGTCGTGCCGGCCACCGTGGCCCTCGACGGTGACCGGCTGCACGCCGAGCTGCGTCGGCCGGTCCGCGGCGTCGCCGCCGGTCAGGCCGTCGTGGCGTACCGGCCGGACCCGGCCGGTGACGTCGTCCTCGGCTCCGCCACCATCACCGGCTGACCCGGCGGACGACCGGCTCGGCCGTCGCCGCCCAGGCGGTCGACGTACCGGATACCCTTCCGCCGTGACAGATCAGGCGTGGCCCTGGCCGGCCGGCGCGGCGACCGGCATCGGTTCGCTTCCCGGCACCGACATCGCCGAGGCGCAACGGGTGGTCCTCGGCGAGCTTCCCGCGCTGCCCCACCTACCGGAGCTGCCGGCCCGCGGCCCCGGGGCCGACCTCATCGGTCGTACCGCCGGGCTGCTGGTCGAGCTGCCCGTCGAGCTGTACACGGGCCGTTGGCGGGTCGCCCCACGGCCGGGCCGCGACCTGCGCCGCACCCGCGACCTGCTGGAACGCGACCTGGACCAGCTCGCCGAACAGGCCGAGGAGTACGCCGGCCCGATCAAGGTGCAGGCCGGCGGCCCACTCACCCTGGCCGCCGCCCTGGAGCTGCCGATCGGCGGCCGGCTGCTGCGCGACCCCGGCGCGGTCCGTGACCTCACCGGCTCCCTCGCCGAAGGGCTGCGCGCGCACGTCGCGGCGGTCACCCGGCGACTGCCCCGCGCCTCGGTGCTGCTCCAACTGGACGAGCCGTCGTTGCCGACCGTGCTGGCCGGGCACGTGCCCACCGAGAGTGGGCTGGGCGCGTACCGGGCCATGGACCCGGTGGACGCCGCGGCGCTGCTGCGCACGGTGGTGGAGGCGGTCGGCGTACCGACCGTGGTGCACTGCTGCGCCCCGGACGTGCCGCTGGAGCTGATCCGCTCGACCGGCGCCGTCGGGGTCGCCCTCGACCTGGATCTGCTCACCGAACTGGACCCGCTGGGCGAGACGATCGACGCCGGCCTCGGGTTGCTGGTCGGTGCCGCGCCGACCCGGCCGCCGTCGACCGGTCAGGCGCCGACCTCCGCACAGATCGCCGACCGGGTACGCCAGCTCTGGGACCGGCTCGGCTTCCCCCGTCGGCAGCTCGCCGAGCAGGTGGTCGTCACCCCGGCATGCGGCCTGGCCGGCGCCACCCCGGAGTACGCCCGGACGGTGCTGGCCGCCTGCCGCGACGCCGGCCGGCGACTCGTCGAGGACTGACGTTTCCTGTCGTACCCGCTGGGCAGGATGACGGTCATGATTGGACAGCTACGTTCAGTGGTGATCGACTGCCCGGATCCGCGCGCGCTGGCGGCGTTCTACTCGGAGTTGCTCGGCGTGCCTCTGGTCGAGGGTGCCTCCGACGACGAGTGGGTGGTGCTCGGCGGCCCTCCCGGGCACCAGCCGCGGCTGGCGTTCCAGCGGGCGCTCAACCTGCGTCCGCCGGCCTGGCCCGATCCGGAGCGCCCGCAGCAGTTCCACCTCGACGTGACGGTGGACGACATCGAGGCCGCCGAGAAGGCGACGCTCGCGCTCGGCGCCCGCCGGCTGCCGGGCGGGGGCGCGGACTTCCGGGTCTACGCCGACCCCGTCGGCCACCCGTTCTGCCTCTGCTGGGACTGAGCTGGCGTGGATCACGGCGGCCGGGCACCATGGCCGCCGTGATCCACCACCCTCCACTGCGCGCGTCCGGCTCGCTCTTCGGCCTCGCCTAGGGCGACGCGTTGGGCAAGCCGACCGAGTTTCTGTCCGCCTCGGAGATCGTGCACCGGTACGGCCCGACCGGTCCGCGGGACCTGACGTGATCGACTCGGTTACCTGGAGTCGGGGTGTTCCTGGGTCGCGGATACCCCGGTTTCCGGGAACCCGAGTGGGTTATGGCCAGGGATCGTCCACGAGGCCGGTCAGGCGGTGGGCAGGTGGCGCAGACCGCGGACCCGCCGCCACAGGTCGGCGTCGCACCTGCCGGCCCGGTCGGCGAAGGCGGCCGAGCTGATCCGGGTCGGTTCGGTGAGGCTCAGGTAGCTGTCGTGCTCGGCGTCGGGGTCCCATTCGCGGGTGGGGATGCGCACGTGGTCGTCCCGGTCGCTCTTGTCCTGGCTGGTGATCTTCAGAACGTCGGCGCCCCGGGAGTCGGCGCGCAGCACCAGACACGGCCGGACCTTGGACCCGCTGCCGTCGGCGTACGGCACGTCGGCCCACCAGATCTCGCCCGGTGCCGGCGTACCCGCCGCACGGTCGGCGTCGCGCGGCCGCGGCTTGGCGGCCGGCCGGTCGCCGCCGCGCGGCCGGGGCGGTGCGGGCCTGCGGCCACCGGGGCGCGCCGTGGTGGCCCGACCCGGCCGACGGTTCGCCACCCGGTGCCGCCAGCTGTTCCACGCCCAGCCGGCGACCACCGCCAGCAGGATCGCCCCCGCCCAGAGCAGCACCTCGGGCATCGCGAACCTCCACCTCAGCGCGGCGCGCCGGCCGCACCGTCCGGCGATCCTCGCACGCCCGTCGCCGCGCCGCCCGCCGACCACACCGCAGCCGGCCGGTCCTCGGCGAGGAGTCCCCTGATCACCGTGATGCGTGCGAGGTCGGCGCGGGTGGGCAGCGGATTGTCCGACCGGCCCGATACGGTGCCGGAGTAGCGTGATCAGGGGAGGTCGCAGGCGTGTCCGAAGGTGGCGGGGTGTCCGAGGAGCAGATCGGTCAGCAGGTCAGCCCGGCGCAGGAGGCGGCGGCCGGTGCCGAGCCGACGCCGCAGGCGCGTGAGCGGCACGCGACGCTGAGCCGCGAGTTGACCGAGCACCAGTACCGCTACTACGTGCTGGACGCGCCGATCATCGCCGACGCCGAGTTCGACCGGCAGTTGCGCGAGCTGGAGGCGCTGGAGGAGGAGTTCCCGGCGCTGCGTACGCCGGATTCGCCGACCCAGCGGGTGGGTGGCACGTTCTCCACCGACTTCACCCCGGTCACGCACGCCGAGCGCATGCTCTCGCTGGACAATGCCTTCGCCGACGAGGAGCTGGCGGCCTGGGCCGAGCGGGTCGAGCGGGACGCCGGCGGCCCCGTGCCCTACCTCTGCGAGCTCAAGGTCGACGGGTTGGCGATCAACCTGACCTACGAGGCCGGCCGGCTGGTCCGGGCGGCCACCCGGGGTGACGGCCGCACCGGCGAGGACGTCACGGCCAACGTGCGCAGCATCCGCGACGTGCCCAGCAAGCTCACGCCGTCCGTCGAGTTCCCGGACATTCCCGAGCTGCTGGAGGTCCGGGGCGAGATCTACTTCCCGATCGCCGCGTTCGCCGACCTCAACGCCGGCCTGGTGGAGCAGGGCCGGGCTCCGTTCGCCAACCCGCGCAACGCCGCGGCCGGCAGTCTGCGGCAGAAGGACCCGAGGGTCACCGCCTCGCGGCCGCTGCGCCTGGTCGTGCACGGCATCGGCGCCCGCCGGGGGTTCCAGCCGGCGGCGCAGTCCGAGTCGTACACCGCGCTGAAGGCGTGGGGGCTGCCGACCAGCGACCGGTGGCGGGTGGTGCCGGATCTGGGCGGTGTGGCCGAGTACATCGCCTACTACGCCGAGCACCGGCACGACGTCGAGCACGAGATCGACGGCGTGGTGGTCAAGGTCGACCCGGTCTCGATCCAGGGCCGGCTCGGCTCGACCAGCCGCGCCCCGCGCTGGGCGATCGCCTTCAAGTACCCGCCGGAGGAGGTCACCACCAAGCTGCTCGACGTCGACGTCAACGTGGGCCGCACCGGCCGGGTCACCCCGTTCGCCGTTCTCGAACCGGTGCGGGTTGCCGGCTCCACCGTGGCGCTGGCCACCCTGCACAACGCCCGGGAGGTGGAGCGCAAGGGTGTGCTGATCGGCGACACGGTGGTGCTGCGCAAGGCCGGTGACGTGATTCCCGAGGTGCTCGGCCCGGTGGTCGAGCTGCGCCCGCCCGACGCCCGGCCGTTCGTCATGCCCACCACCTGCCCGGCGTGCGGCACCCCCCTCGCGCCGTCGAAGGAGGGCGACGTCGACATCCGTTGCCCCAACACCCGCAGCTGCCCGGCGCAGCTCCGCGAGCGGGTGTTCCACCTCGCGGGTCGCGGCGCGTTCGACATCGAGGTGCTCGGCTACAAGGGTGCCGCGGCGTTGCTGGACGCGCAGATCATCACCGACGAGGGTGACCTGTTCCAGCTCGACGCCGAGCAGCTGTCCCGGTCCCCGTTCTTCGTCAACAAGGACGGCAGCCTCGGCTCCAACGCCACCAAGTTGCTGGACAATCTGGCGGTCGCCCGTGAGCGCGACCTGTGGCGGGTGCTGGTGGCGCTCTCCATCCGGCACGTCGGCCCCACGGCGGCCCAGGCGCTCGCCCGGCACTTCCGCTCCATGGAGGCCATCGACGCGGCCAGCGAGGAGGAACTCTCCTCGGTCGACGGGGTCGGGCCGACCATCGCGGCCAGCATCCGAGAGTGGTTCGCCGTGGACTGGCACCGCGAGGTGGTCCGTAAGTGGGCCGAGGCGGGCGTACGGATGGCGGAGGAGGCGGTCGACGAGGGGCCGCGCCCGTTGGAGGGGCTGACCGTGGTGGTGACCGGCACGCTCGCCGGCTTCTCCCGGGACCAGGCGGCCGAGGCGGTGCAGAGCCGGGGCGGCAAGGTGAGCGGGTCGGTGTCCAAGAAGACGAGCTTCGTCGTGGTGGGCGACAACCCCGGGTCCAAGGCCGACAAGGCGGCCGGCCTCAAGGTGCCGGTGCTCGACGAGGACGGGTTCCGGCTGCTGCTGGACGAGGGTCCGGACGCCGCGCGGGGGGCCGCCCGGGTGGAGGGCTGATCGTCACCGGTGGCCGGCGGGCTGGCTGCCCGCGTATACCAACTTAATTACGACTACGACCGATTCGTGACTGTCATACCGGGAAACCGGGGGCCGAGGGCGTTTCATAGGGTCACGGCGTGCGCACCGCACGCCGACCGTCGGTCGGGAGGTGTGATGGAGGTCGCCGACCCGCGCAACTTCGTCCCTCCCGGACGGGTGGCGCCGTTCGCCGGCTTCGTCATCGGCATCCTGGCGGTCGCCGCCCTGACCGCCGCCGGTCCACTCGCGACACTGCCCGGCGAGTTGTCCCGGCTGCCGGTGGCGTTCTGGACGATGGCCGCGCTCGCCGTGGTCTGCGACGCCCGTCCGTTCGTCCCGCCGGGGCGCCGCCAGTCCTCCGCCGTCTTCCCGTCCACCTGCTTCACCTTCGCGATCCTGCTCGGGTGGGGGCTCGGTCCGGCCGTCGCCGTGCAGGCGGTGGGGGTGGTCGTGTCGGGCTGGCGGATGCGGCACGCCGCGTGGCGGACCGCGTTCAACGTCGGCCAGTACGCCTGCGCCCTCGCCGCCGCGTACGCGGTCATCCAGCTCGGGCCGGGCGCCATCTTCTCGGGCGGCCGGTTGCACTGGACCGACGTGGCCGCCGTCGGCGGCGCCACGATGGCCTGGTTCGTGGTCAACTACGGGCTGGTGAGCTGGGCGGTGCGGCTGCGCTTCGGCGGTCGGTGGTGGTCCACCGTCCGGCAGGGCCTCGGCTTCGAACTGCTCTCCACCGGCTCGCTGCTGCTGCTCGCACCGGTGCTGGTCGCTGCCGCGCGGGTCAGCGCGGCCCTCATCCCGCTGGTGCTGGTGCCGCTCTTCGCCGTCTACCGGATGGCCCGGCTCACCGTGGAGCAGCAGCACCTCGCCGCCGCCGACCCGCTCACCGGGCTGCCCAACCGCAAGGCGCTGCTGACCGAGGTGGCGGAGCAGGTGCACCTGCACGCCGAGCGGACCGCGCGCGGCGAACCCGACGGGCACCTGGCGTTGCTGCTGATCGACCTGGACCGCTTCAAGAACGTCAACGACGCGCTCGGGCACGCCGTGGGCGACCGGCTGCTGGTCGAGGTCAGCGCCCGGCTCACCGACGTGGAACCCCGACCGCAGATGGTCGCCCGGCTCGGCGGGGACGAGTTCGCCATCGTGATGACCGGGCTGACCGACGCGAGCCAGGCGCGTGACCTGGCCGACCGCGTGGTCGCGGCGCTGGCCGAGCCGGTCCCGCTGGACGGGTTGCCGTTGGACGTCGGCGGTTCGATCGGGATCGCCCTCTTCCCCGAGCACGGCGAGGACTTCGCCACCCTGATGCGCCACGCCGACGTGGCGATGTACGACGCCAAGCACCGCAACGACACGGTGGCGCTGTACGCCCCGGAGTCCGACCACAACTCCGCCGAGCGGCTCGGCCTCCTCGCCGACCTTCGCCGCGTGCTGGAGTCCGGCCCGTCGGCCGACGAGCGACTCGACTCCGGGCCTGCGGGGCAGACTCACCCGGCGGGGCAGGCCGACGGGAACGGCCCGGCTGAGCCGGAGCCGGCCGTCGACGTACCCCTCCCGGCGTTGGCGGAGGTGCGCGGCGGCGATGGTGCGGCCCTGCCCGACGGTGACCTGGCCGTCGAGGCCGCGCCGCACGCGGGTGCGGCCCCGGTGATCGCCGCCGCGCCGCGCGTCGGCGGCCGGTGGTGGGGTCGCCGGCCGCGGCCCGACGCCGGGTTGGTGCACGCTGACGAGCTGATCAACCGGATCGCCACCGGAGCGGACCCGATCCGTGGCCGCAACACCCGCGCCACGGTGGCCGGCACCCGCACCGGTCCGGCCCGGGACCGGCACTCCGGGGGTGGGCGGGGGCGTCGTTCGCCGAACGGAAGCGCGGCGCCGGCTCTCGCGCCGAGCGACGGAGGCCCCGGCCCTCGGCGTGACGTCGGGCCGGGTCTCGGGGGGCAACCGCTCGAATCGACCGGGTGGGCGCACCCCGGCGGCGAGCCGGCCGACGATGCCGGCGAGATCACCATGTACTACCAGCCCCAGATCGCCATCGCGACCGGCGAGGTGGTCGGCGTCGAGGCCCTGCTGCGGTGGCGGCACCCGCGCCGGGGCATGGTCGACCCGGAGGAGCTGATCCGGGTCGCCGAGCAGAGCGCGGTGATGCGGCTGCTCACCCGGCGGGTGGTCGACGACGTGGTGGAGCAGCTCGCCAAGTGGTCGGCGGCCGGCATCGGGCTGCGCGCGGCGTTGAACGTGAGCGTGCGAGACCTGCACACCGGTGAGATCGCCGACCAGATCGCCGACCGGCTCGCCCGCTACGGGGTGCCGGCCGAGCGACTGCAACTGGAGATCACCGAGGGTGCCCTGATGGCCGACCCGCGTCGGGTGCTGGCGACGATCTCCCGGCTGCACGGCATCGGGGTGGCCATCGCCCTGGACGACTTCGGCACCGGGTATTCCTCCCTGCAACACCTGCGTCGGCTGCCGCTGTCGGAGGTGAAGGTGGACCGGTCGTTCGTGCTCGGCATGGCCGACGACGCCGACGACGCGGCGATCGTCCGATCCATGATCGAGTTGGCCGGTGCGCTGGGCCTGCGGGTGGTCGCCGAGGGCGTCGAGGACGAGCGAACCTGGCGGATGCTGCACGCCGCGGGCTGCGACGCCGCGCAGGGCTGGTTCTACGCCCGACCGATGCCCGCCGAGGAACTGGTCACCTGGCTGGCCCGGTACCGGCCGGTCCGCCCGACCGGTGGCCCGGAACCGGACGGCGGCCGTCGTCCCACCCGTTGACCCGGCGGAGGGGGAGTCGGGGACGCGGCACGGGAGCGGAACAATAGACTCGCTCCGGTCACCGCGCGTCACGCTCCACCCGTCGCGCGGCCGGCACACCGCCCGACCAGCAGGACATCAGAAGGGGGCACGGATGGCCGCCATCTCCCGCGAGGAGGTCGCGCACCTGGCGCGCCTGTCGCGGCTCGCCGTCACCGAGGAGGAGCTGGACACCTTCGCCGGCCAGCTCGACGTGATCCTCCAGGCGGTCGCCCAGGTCGGCGAGGTCGCCGCGGCGGACATCCCGCCGACCTCGCACTCGGTGCCGCTGACCAACATCTTCCGCGAGGACGTGGTCACGCCGTGCCTGACCCCGGAGGAAGTGCTGTCGGGCGCGCCGGACGCCGAGGACCAGCGGTTCCGCGTACCGCGGATCCTGACCGAGGATGTGGCCTCATGAGCGAGCGTCAGCGAGCGAATCAGCGTTGCAGCGCGGTGGTGCCTCATGGCGTCACGGAGCGAAGCGGAGTGACGGCATGAGCGATCTGACCAGAATGACCGCGACGGAGATCGCCGCGCTGGTCGCCGGCGGTGAGACCTCCGCCGTCGAGGTGACCCGGGCCCACCTGGACCGGATCGCCGCCGTGGACGACCGGGTGCACGCCTTCCTGCACGTCGACACCGACGGCGCGCTCGCCGCGGCCCGCTCGGTCGACGAGCGCCGGGCCGCCGGCGAGGAGCTGGGCCCGCTGGCCGGGGTGCCGGTCGCGGTGAAGGACGTGCTCGCCACCCGTGGCGTGCCGACCACCGTGGGGTCGAAGATCCTGGAGGGCTGGCGCCCGCCGTACGACGCGACGATCGTGCAGCGGTTGCGCGACGCCGGCACGGTGATGCTCGGCAAGACGAACATGGACGAGTTCGCGATGGGCTCCTCCACCGAGTACTCGGCCTACGGCCCCACGCACAACCCGTGGGACCTGAGCCGGATCCCGGGCGGCTCCGGTGGCGGCAGCGCCGCCGCGCTGGCCGCGTACGAGGCGCCGCTGGCCATCGGCTCGGACACCGGCGGCTCGATCCGCCAGCCCGGCGCGGTCACCGGCACCGTCGGCGTGAAGCCCACCTACGGCGGCACCTCCCGCTACGGGCTGGTCGCCTTCTCCTCGTCGCTGGACACTCCCGGCCCGTGCGCCCGTACGGTGCTCGACGCGGCCCTGCTGCACCAGGTGATCGGCGGGCACGACCCGCGCGACTCCACCTCGATCCCCCAGCCGGTGCCGGACGTGGTGGCGGCGGCGAAGCTCGGCGCGACCGGCGACCTGACCGGCGTACGGCTCGGCATCGTCAGCGAGTTCGTCGGCGAGGGTGCCGAGCCGGGCGTGATGGCGGCGTTCCGGGAGTCGGTGGACGCCCTCGCGAAGCTGGGTGCGGAGATCGTCGAGGTGTCCTGCCCGACGTTCGCCTACGCGCTGCCGGCGTACTACCTGATCGCGCCGAGCGAGTGCTCCTCCAACCTGGCCCGGTTCGACGGTGTCCGGTTCGGCCTGCGGGTCGGCGACGACGGAAACCGGTCGCTGGAGGAGGTCATGTCGCTGACCCGGGAGGCCGGTTTCGGCCCGGAGGTCAAGCGCCGCATCATGATCGGCACGTACGCGCTGTCGTCGGGTTACTACGACGCCTACTACGGGCAGGCGCAGAAGGTCCGGACGCTCATCACCCGGGACTTCACCACCGCCTTCGAGCGGGTCGACGCGCTGATCTCACCGACCACCCCGTCGGTGGCGTTCCCGATGGGCGCGCGCACCGCCGACCCGTACCAGATGTACCTGGCCGACCTGTTCACCATCCCGACCAACCTGTACGGCGGGCCGGGCATCTCGGTGCCCTGCGGCCTCTCCGAGGGGCTGCCCGTCGGCCTGCAGGTGATGGCCCCGACGATGGCCGACGACCGGATGTACCGGGTCGCCGCCGCGCTGGAGTCCGCGGTCGGCACGTTCACCCCACCGGCACTGTGAGGCAGGAGCCCAGATGACGACGACGCTGCCCGCGTACGACGAGGTCGTCGCGCGCTACGAACCGGTGATCGGCCTGGAGACCCACGTCGAGCTGGGCACGAACACCAAGATGTTCTGCGGCTGCCCGACCGACTTCGGTGGCGAGCCCAACACCCGGGTCTGCCCGGTGTGCCTGGGCCTGCCCGGTTCGCTGCCGGTGGCCAACAAGGCGGCCATCGAGGCGATCATCCGGATCGGCCTGGCGCTGAACTGCTCCATCGCCGAGTGGTGCCGGTTCGCCCGGAAGAACTACTTCTACCCGGACATGCCGAAGAACTTCCAGATCAGCCAGTACGACGAGCCGATCTGCGTCGACGGCTACCTGGACGTCGAGGTCGGCGGCGAGACGGTGCGGATCGAGATCGAGCGCGTGCACCTGGAGGAGGACACCGGTAAGACGCTGCACGTCGGCGGCGCCACCGGGCGCATCCACGGCGCCACCGAGTCGCTGGTCGACTACAACCGGGCGGGCATCCCGCTGGTCGAGATCGTCACCAAGCCCATCGCGGGCACCGGCTCGCTCGCCCCCGACGTGGCCCGGGCGTACGTCGCCGAGCTGCGGGACGTGATCCGCACCCTCGGCGTCTCGGACGTGCGGATGGAGGAGGGTTCGCTGCGCTGCGACGTGAACACCTCGCTCAACCTGCCGGGGCAGGAGTGGGGCACCCGCACCGAGACCAAGAACGTCAACTCGCTGCGTTCGGTGGAGCGGGCGGTCCGCTCGGAGATGCTGCGCCAGGCCTCGGTGCTGGACGCCGGCGGCCGGATCACCCAGGAGACCCGGCACTTCCACGAGGACACCGGCGACACCACCCCGGGTCGCTCGAAGGAGACCGCCACCGACTACCGGTACTTCCCGGAGCCGGATCTGGTGCCGATCGCGCCGGACCCCGCCTGGGTGGCCGAGTTGAAGGCCGCCCTGCCGGAGCTGCCCCGGGTGCACCGGCGTCGGCTCCAGCAGCAGTGGGGGCTCTCCGACCTGGACATGCAGTCGGTGCTGAACGCCGGTGCCGTCGAGCTGATCGAGGCCACCGTCGCCGCCGGCACCACCCCGGCCGCCGCCCGCAAGTGGTGGCTGGGCGAGCTGTCCCGCCGGGCCAACGAGACCGGCGTGGAGCTGGCCGACATCGGCGCCACCCCCAACCAGGTCGCCGAGCTGCAGGGCCTGGTCGACGCCGGCAAGCTCAACGACAAGCTGGCCCGCGCGGTCCTGGAGGGCGTGGTCGACGGCGAGGGCTCGCCCACCGAGATCATGACCAACCGGAGCCTGGAGGTCGTGTCGGACACCGGCGCGCTCACCGCCGCCGTGGACGAGGCGATCGCCGCCAACCCCGGCATCGCCGACAAGATCCGCAGCGGCAAGGTCGCCGCCGCCGGCGCGCTGGTCGGCGCGGTCATGAAGACCACGCGCGGCCAGGCCGACGCGAAGACCGTCCGCGAACTGGTCCTGGAGCGCCTCGGCGTCCAGGGCTGAGACCCACCCGGAGCAGGCCGTCGCCGTGACCCGGCGGCGGCCTGCCACCCCTGTCGCGTACGCGGCCACCCCGCGTCCCCCTCGCGAGGGCGTCAACGGCGACGCCCGGATGGAGTCACCGTGAACCACCACGACCTCGACGTGCTCGACGAGATCCAGCGACGGGTGCTCTGGCTCGCCACCCGGATCGTGGACGCCGCCAACCACGACCGGGCCACCGGTGACGGGGTGAAGGTCGGCGGCCACCAGGCGTCCAGTGCCTCGCTGGTCACGGCGATGACCGCGCTCTGGTTCGCGCACCTGGACGCCGAGGACCGGGTGGCCGTCAAGCCGCACGCCTCCCCGGTCTTCCACGCCATCCAGTACCTGCTGGGCAACCTGGACCGCTCGTACCTGCCCCGGCTGCGGGCCCGCGGTGGCCTCCAGTCGTACCCGTCGCGCACCAAGGACCCCGACGAGGTGGACTTCTCCACCGGCTCGGTGGGTCTCGGCGCGGCGGCACCGCTCTTCGCCGCCGCCACCCGCCGCTACGTCGACGCGCACTTCGGCGCCCGGCCGCACTCCCGGTTCGTCGCGCTGATCGGCGACGCCGAGCTGGACGAGGGCAACATCTGGGAGGCGGTCGCCGACCCCGCCACCACCGGCCTGGGCAACGTCATGTGGCTGGTGGACTTCAACCGGCAGTCCCTGGACAGGGTGGTGCCGGGCATCCGGATCAACCAGTGGCGCGGCCAGTTCGAGGCGGCCGGCTGGCACGTCGTGGAGGTCAAGTACGGCCGCCGGCTCGCCGAGGCGTACGCCCGGCCGGGTGGCGCGGTGCTGCGCGACTGGATCGACGCGATGCCCAACGAGCAGTACCAGTCGCTGTTCGGGCTGGCCGGCCCGGCGCTGCGCAAGCAGTTCCTGGACGGCGCGCCGGCCGAGGTGGGCGCCTTCGTGGAGGGCATCGACGACGAGGAGCTGGGGCCGCTCGTCACCGACCTCGGCGGGCACGACCTCCAGGCGATGCTCGACGCGTACGCCCAGTGCGACGCGGTCACCGACCGGCCCAGCGTCGTCTTCGCGTACACCGTCAAGGGGTGGGGGTTGCCCATCGCCGGCAACCCGCGCAACCACTCGGCGCTGCTCAGCACCGAACAGGTCGACGCGTTGCGCGCCGCGCAGGGGTTGACCGCCGAGACCGAGTGGGACCGCCTCGACCCGGCGTCACCGGCCGGCATCCGGGCCGGCGCCCGCCGGGAGGCGCTGTCCCGCGCGCCCCGCGAGCGGGCGCTGGGGGTCACCGTCCCGGAGAGCACGGGAGTACGCGCCAACAAGCCGATCTCCACGCAGGAGGTCTTCGGCCGGGTGCTGGTGGACCTGGCCCGGGACCGGGAGGTCGGCCGCTACCTGGTCACCACCGCGCCGGACGTGGCCACCTCCACCAACCTGGCCGGGTTCATCAACAAGACCGGGGTGTTCGCCCCCACCGAGCAGCGTTCCTGGACCGAGGACCGGATGCTGCGCTGGACCGAGAGCCCCGCCGGGCAGCACATCGAGCTGGGCATCTCCGAGATGAACCTGTTCCTGCTGCTCGGCCAGCTCGGCCTGTCCTGGGACCTGTCGGGGCAGCCACTGCTGCCGGTGGGCACCGTCTACGACCCGTTCGTGCTGCGGGGCCTGGACGCGTTCCTGTACGGCACCTACTCCGGCTCCCGGTTCGTGGTCGCCGGTACCCCGTCGGGCATCACCCTGGCCCCGGAGGGCGGCGCGCACCAGTCCACCATCACCGCCTCCGTCGGCCTGGAGCTGCCCGGGGTGACCTTCCTCGAACCGGCGTACGCGGCCAGCCTGGACTGGCTGCTCTGTGACGCGCTCGGGCAGATCGCCGGCGGTTCCGCCCCGGCCGCGACCGCCGCACCCACCGAGGACGGGGCGTACTACTTCCGGTTGAGCACCCGGCCGCTGGACCAGGCGCCGTTCGAGACCGCCCGGGCCCGGCTCGGTGACGCGGTGCTGCGCCGGCAGGTGGTCGCCGGGGCGTACCGGCTGGTCGACGCGCATCAGGCGTACCCGCACCTGGCCGACGCCCCGGTGGTGCAGCTCGCCGCCTCCGGCGCGGTGCTGCCCGAGGTGCTGGCCGCCGCGGCCGAGTTGGCCGAGGAGGGCGTCGCCGCGCACGTGGTGGACGTGACCTCGCTGGACCGGCTCTACCGGGCCTGGCAGCGCACCCTGCGTCAGGGCGTGCGGACGGCCACGGTCCCCAGCGTGCCGGGCGCGCTGCGGTCCGCGTTCGCCGACCGGGTGCCGGTGGTGACCGTGCACGACGCCGCGTCGCACGCCATGGCCTGGCTCGGTTCGGCGCTGGGCGCGCCGGCGGTGCCGCTGGGGGTGGACGAGTTCGGCCAGTCCGGCAGCGTGGCCGAGCTGTACGAGCTGCACGACCTGCTGCCCGGCAGCATCGTCAACGCCGCTCTGGCCGCCCTCGCCCTGCGCTGACCTGCATGCTCCCGACGCCGCGACTTCAACCCTCGGGGCTCAGCGGGTCGGGGTGGGGGTGACCGAAGGGGATGGCGCGGCGGTCGGCCCCTCCACCACGTGGCGTTCCAGGTTGACCTGGGCCTGCCCGGTGCCGCCGACGGTGATGTCGTCGTACGCCTGGAGCATCTTCTGCTGGTCGAAGTAGAGCACGCTCATCGACAGCGGGGTCGGCTTCTCACCCTCCAGGCCGCGCAGCCCGGCACCGCCGGTGGAACCCTCCACCATGAGCGTGGTGGGCTGCTGACCGGGCTCCTGGGGCAGCTTGGAGACCTGCCGGGAATGGGTGTGCCCGGCCAGCACCAGCGGGCACGTGCCGGCGAGCGGCCCCGCCGACGCCGGATCGTGCACCAGCGCGATGTTCACCGGCTGCGGCGAGCGGCGCACCGTGGTGGCGAGCTGCTCGCCGGCCCCGATCACCTGGTCGGCCACCTGCTGGGTCAGGCCGCTGCCCGCCGGAGAGGTGTTCTTGTCCGGGGTGAAGCGGGGGTCGCCGATGCCGGCGATGGTCAGCCCGGCCACCGTGGTCGTCGTGTTGTTCAGCACGATCGCGTTCGGCTGCCGGGCCACCGCGGCGCCGGTGCGGCCCGAGTCGTGGTTGCCCCGGATGAAGACGTACGGCTTCTTCAGCAGGCCGATCGACCCGACGAAGGAGGCTTCCGGCTCGCTGCCCCAGTCGGTGATGTCCCCGGTGTCGATCACCACGTCGATGCCGAACTGCTCCACGACCGTCCGGATGAGCTGCCAGCCGGTCGGGTTGAGGTGCATGTCGGAGACGTGCAGCACCCGGGTCGTGCCCGGCGCCGGCTCGTACACCGGCAGCGCCGACACGGTCGTGTAGAGCTGGCTGACGTTGCCGACGATGCGTTGCAGCTGCTCGGCGTACTTGGTGTAGTCGTTGGCGATGCGCCGGGCGTCGCCCACGATCGCCGGGGCGTTGACCAGCAGCCCCTCGTAGCGCGGCTCCTCGATCGCCTGCGGCCGCAGGGTGGCCGCCGCCGTGCCGAGGCTGCCGGCGGTGACCAGCAGGGCGAGCCCGCCCGCCCAGGCCGTCCGCCGGGTGTCGCGGAAGATCAGCCCGGCCAGGATCAGGGTGACCAGCACCGCCGAGGCCAGAGTCCGCAGGCCGAGTCGCATCACCCCGGACCGGACGTCCTCGACGGCGCTCTGGCTGGCCCGGCTGATGCTGGCCGGGTCGTCGAGCAGGGCCTCCGTGCGCCCCTGGTCCAGCGCGCCCAGCCGCACCGTGAGGTGGGTCGGCCCGTCGTGGCTGTCCAGCAGCAGGGCGCCGAGCGGAGGCACGTCGACGGTGGTGCCGCCGTCGCTGGCGGGGGAGAGGCTGAGGTTGGCCCGGAACGGCCCGATGTCGGTGGCCACCCGGCCGCCGGCCAGCACCCCGAGCACCGCCCCGGCCAGGGCCACGGCGAGCACGGCGAGGATCACGCCGGTGCGGCGCACCGGACCCGGCCGGCCGCCACGAGCCGAGGGCCGCGTCTCGCCACCGGTCACCGGGTCGTCCCGGTCACCGGCGTCGTCGTGCTGCTCGTCGTGCTGCCCGTCCATGCTGAGATTCTGACCTGCCCGTCGGAGGATCTTGGCAAACCTGAACGGATGGTGACGAAGGTCAGCTCCGGCCGCCGTCGCCGCCGGCGAAGACCACCCGTAGGAGGCGGTCGTCGTCGGCCGCGGGGTTGCCGCGCCCGTCGTGGTTGGAGGTGCTCACCCAGAGCGATCCGTCCGGCGCGGCGGCCACCGCGCGCAGCCGGCCGTACCGGTTGGTGAGCAGCTCGCTGGGCTGACCGAGCAGCGTGCCCGTGTCGGTCAACTCCATCACCCACAGTCGCTTGCCGCGCAGGCAGCCGGTGACCAGCAGCCGGTCCGTGGCGGCCAGCCCGGAGCAGGAGGCGTCCGAGGTCCCCCACTGGGTGATCGGGTCGCTGAACTTCCGGTCGCCGGCCCGCCCCTCGACCTGCGGCCAACCGTAGTTGCCGCCCTTGGTGATCTGGTTGATCTCGTCCCAGGTGTTCTGGCCGAACTCCACGGCGTACATCCGCTTGGCGGCGTCCCAGGTGAAGCCCTGCACGTTGCGGTGCCCCAGTGACCAGACCGGGGACCCGGGGTACGGGTTGCCGGCGGAGGGCTTGCCGTCCGGCGTGATCCGCAGGATCTTGCCGCCGAGGCTCTTCGCGTCCTGGGCGGCGGGGCGCTCGCCGGCGTCGCCCGTGCTCACGTAGAGCTGCCCGTCCGGCCCGAAGCCCAGCCCTCCGCCGTTGTGGACGTTCGCCTTGGGGATGCCGGTGAGGATCGGGGTGGGCTGCCCGCCGAGTTGCAGCCGGACGACCCGGTTGTCCTGCTCGGTCGTGTAGTAGACGAAGAGCGTGCGGTCCTTGGCGTAGCCGGGGGAGACGGCGATGCCGAGAAGACCGCCCTCGCCCGCCGCCGCCACGTCGGTGATCGTCTGCACCACCCGGACCCGTAGCCCGTCCGGCCCGGACTCCGGGCCGACCTGGAGGATCCGGCCGCTGTCCCGCTCGGTGACCAGCGCGCCGCCGTCGGGCAGGAAGCCGATCGCCCAGGGCACGCGCAGGCCCTTGGCGAGCACGGTCGCCACCGCCTGCTGGCCGGCGCCGCCAGCGCTTGCCGGCGCCGACGGGGTGGGCAGGTTGGGCGGCTCACCGGCCGGGTCCGGCTCCGGCTCGCCGAAGCTGCAACCGGCGGCGAACAGCAGCGCCGCGCAGGACGCCGCGAGGGCCGCGCGGAGACGGCGGCTGCGGGAGTACGGGGGACGGGCGCTCACCCGGCCCAGGGTAGCCCGCCGGCGCACCCGGCCGTGCCCGACGCGATCCGACAGTCGCCGCTCGCAGCGACCGGGCGGCCCCGCCGGAGGACTCAGTGGGCCCGTACGGCCAGCAGCGCGGTGTCGTCCTCACGGTGCTGGATCGAGGCGAGCAGCAGGTCGCACAGCTCGTCGAGGGGCAGCTTGTCGCTGCCGGCCAGCCGGCTCCGCAGCTCGGACAGGCCGTCGTCGATGGACCGGTCCCGCCGCTCGACCAGCCCGTCGGTGTAGAGCAGCAGGGTGTCGCCGACGGCCAGACCGGTCGAGTGGCTGGTCCGCCGTACCGGCCGGGCCAGGCCGAGCAACGCCTCCGGCGGCGCCTCGAGGCTCTCCACCGTGCCGCCGGCGCGGATCACCAGCGCCGGCGGGTGACCGGCGTTGCACCAGGTCACCTCCCGGACGCCGGAGGACCGGGGACGGATGCGGACCAGCGTCGCGGTGGCCGCGATCGGGAGCCGCAGGCCGCGGATGGCGCCGTCCAGGTGCGTCATCAGCTCGCCGACCGCGTCCTGCCGGCCGAACGCGTTGCCGCGCACCAGGTTGCGCAGCTGACCCATGGTCGCCGCCGCCTCGATGTCGTGCCCGGCCACGTCCCCGATCGCCGCGATCAGGTCACCGTCGGGCTGGACGAAGGCGTCGTACCAGTCGCCGCCCACCTCCACCCGGTCGGCCGCGGGCTGGTAGCGGGCCGCCAGCTCCAGCTCGGGTACCAGGGGCAGCCGCGGCAGCATGCTGTGTTGCAGGACCTCGGCGACGTGTCGTTGCTCGCCGTACATCGAGCTGTTGCCGATCGCCTGCCCGGCCCGGCGGCCGATGTCCACCGCCGTGAGCAGGTCGCGGTCGTCGAACTGCTGGCGCTGCGGGCCGTTGACCAGGGTGATCGCCCCCAGCACGGTGCCACCGGCGGCCGACACCGGCACGCTCAGGTAGGAGGCGATCCCGAGGCGTCGGGCGATCGCCGCCATCTCCGGATCCGTGGTGCCACGTGCCACGTCGGCCACCGACGCCACGCCACCGAGCCGGGGCTGGCCGGTCCGCAGCACGGCCCGGATGACCGAGTCGGTGCTCAGCCCGGTACGCACCAGCTCGGCGAAGCGGTCCACGTCCGCCGTCCGGGCCGGGTCGCAGTGCACCGCGACCACCTCGCGGGGCAGGCCGGTCGGCCCGACCAGGGTGAGCAGGCACCAGTCGGCGAGCAGCGGCACCATCGTGGCGGCGAGCCGGCGCAATGCGATGCCCACGTCCAGCGTGCCGGCCAGCGTCTCACTCACCCCGGCGAGGAGTTCCAGTCGCTCGTGCGCCTGCACGGCCCGTCGGCCCGCCTCCTGCGCCCCGTCCAGCGCGATCCGCAGCCGCAGTTCCGACGAGCAGGCGGCGGCGAGGTCGGCCAGCGTCCGCAGCTGCCCGGCGCTCCAGGCCCGGGGCTTGCTGTCGATGGCGCAGAGCGCGCCGAGCACCCGGCCGGACAGGTCGGTCAGCGGCATCCCGGCGTACGCGACCACACCGAGGTCGGCGATGGCCAGGTTGTCGCGCACCCGGGGGTAGAGCCGGGCATCCGGCAGCACCATCGGCACCTCGATGTCGACCACGTGCTGACAGAACGAGTGGCTCAGCGGGGTCTGCCGGCGTTCCGCCCAGGGTTCGGGCAACCCGACCGCTCCGGGAAAGAACTGCCGGTCGGCGGAGACCAGGGAGACCAGCGCGACCGGCACGTCCAGCAGGTCGCTGACCAGGCGGGCGAACCGGTCGAACGCCTCGTCCGGAGCGGCGTCCAGCCCGGTGTCGGCGAGCGCCCGCAGCCGTGCGGGGTCGCCGAGCGCCGGGGGTGGGGCGGTCGCGCGTCGGGGGCGCGCGGTTGAGCCGTCGGTCATCGAGCACCTGTCTGCCGGGGCGGAGGCCGGGCGGCCGCCGACCCTTCGTTATACCTTCTCCGTGCCCGAGCCGAACCTCGGTGTGCCGAGTCTCGCCCGCCCCGACGCCGCGCGCCACCCGGCGGTTGCCGCCGTGCCCGCACCGGCCGCCCCGGCGGGGGCTATCGTCGGCGGACGTGAAGGTATGGATCCCGCACCAGGCCGGCCTGGACCTCATCGGCGAACTGCCCCCGGACGTGACGGTGGAGGTCGTCGAGCACGCCGACCGGCTGCCCTCGCCGGTGGCCGGCGTGCGGTTCTGGGTACCGCCGTTCCTCGCCGGTTCGGACGCGACCGCGCTGCTGCACGAGCTGCCCGACCTGGCGGCGGTGCAGCTGCTCTCCGCCGGCGCGGACGCCTGGGCGGGCCGGACACCCCCGGGTGTCACCTTGTGCGACGCCCGGGGCGTGCACGACCCGTCCACCGCCGAGTGGGTCGTCACCGCGATCCTCACCCAGCTGCGGGCGTTCCCGGCGTTCGTGCGGGCGCAGGCCGACCGTCGGTGGGCGTTCGGCGAGTTCGCCCCGACCGACGAGTTGACCGGCAAGCGGGTGCTCATCGTCGGTGCCGGCTCGATCGGCACCGCGGTGCGGGACCGGCTCGCCCCGTTCGAGGTGAGCTTCACCCTGGTCGCCCGCACGGCTCGGCCGGAGCAGCGGGTGCACGGCGTCGAGGACCTGCCCCGGTTGCTGCCCGAGGCCGATGTGGTGGTGGTGCTGGTCCCGCTCACCGACGCGACGCGCGGCCTGATCGACAAGGAGTTCCTGGCCGCGATGCCGGACGGTGCGCTGCTGGTCAACGCGGCCCGCGGGCCGGTGGCCCGTACCGAGGCGCTCGTGGCCGAGCTGAGCACCGGGCGGATCTCGGCGGCGCTCGACGTCACCGACCCGGAGCCGCTGCCCGCGGACTCCCCGCTGTGGACGATGCCGAACGTTCTGCTCACTCCGCACGTGGCCGGGTCGGTGCGGGGTCTGCTGCCGCGCGCCTACCGGCTGGTCGGCGATCAGGTGCGGCGGTTCGCCGCCGGCCAGCCGTTGATCAACACGGTGGTCGACGGCTACTGATCGGGTGGCTCAGCCGGTCGCGCCGGGCAGCGTCTGGCCGGTGGCCGAGACGAGCCGGGGCAGGTCGGTCCCGCGTACCGCCGGCAGGACGACCTGCTGGCCGTCGTCGAGCCGGGCGACCGCCCGCCCGCGCGGGTCGGTGGCCAGCTCGACGACCCGGTCCCAGGCGATGCGGCGCTGCCCGGCCAGCGCCCGCAGGCGCAGCTCCCGGGCGTCGGCGTCGGTGCCGGCCCGCCATGCCCACAGGCCGACGGCGAGCGGGATGAGCAGCACCGGCAGCAGGTACCCGCGGGCGTTGGCCAGCGGGAGGGCACCGATGAAGGCGATGACCGCCGCGGCCAGGATGGCTTGGTTGTACCGGAAGCGGACCGTGTCGGGCGTACTCACCCTCCGATGATCCCACCCCCGGCCTGTCCGGGTCGCGGCGGGCGGTGCCCGGTCGGCCCGGCACACCGTACAGTGACACGGGTCACTGGCTCCTCCGGTGACCGGCGCGTAACCGATTTGGCCGCCGCTCGTTCTCGACTGTTGGGCAGCGGACCCGCAACGTCCGATGCCCGCACCGCCGCACCGCCCCGTGCCCCCTCACGAAGGCGACCGCCGTGCTCCTCGCGTACCCGTTCCGCGTCCTCGTTCCCCGCCGAGCGGCGCCGGAGGCCGCCGTGTCCACGGCGGTGGCGCTGCTTGTCATCGCTGGCGCCGCCGACCTGGTCCCGACCTCGGTGGTGATCGCGCTGGCCGGTGGCGCGGGCGCCACCCTCGCCGGGGTACGGCTCTCCCGCCTGGCAACGCGCCGATCCACCGATCCGCCGCCCACCGATCCGCCGCCCACCGAGCCATCACCCGCCGATCCCTCGCCGCGTGCGGCGGGGGTGCTGCTCGACGCGGCGGTGGTGGCGGCCGGCCTCAGCGCCGCCGTGCTGCCACTGGTCGACACCGGGCACCGGGTCGCCGCGCTGGTCGGGTCGCTCGTCGTGGCGGCACTGTCGGCGGCCGGGCTGCTCCAGCTCCCGGGCCGGACGGCGCCACCGGCCCGAGCCACGGCGCGCTCGCTGGTCGAGGCGGCCGTCCCGGCGATCGGGCTGGCCCTCGCCGGCTGGCTGCTGCTGCCCCGCGACACGCTGCCGGTGCCCGGCCGGCTGGTTGCCGCGCTGGTCCTCGGCGTGCTGGGCATGGCCGCGCTCAGCGCGTTCACCGGCCCGCACCGGCGTGCGCCCGGCGCGATCTGCCGGGGTGGGGTCCTGCTCACCCTGGTCGGGTTGGCGCTGCTGGCCACCCTGCCGCCCGCACCGACCGACCGGGCGGCCCTGCTGGCCGTGCCGCCGTTGGTGCTGGGCATGCTGCTCACCGCACTCGGCGCGGGCGACGCGGTGGCCGGAGCCGGCGAGCAGCCAGGGCCGGTCGCCGCGGCCTGGCCCCGGGCGGTGCTCCCGGCAGCGGTGCTGCTGCTGGCGGCCGGCCTGCACCTGGGCGCCGGCCGGGCACCGGACCGGACGAGCGTGCTGCTGGCTCTGGCGGCGGTGCCGCCACTGGCGCTACGTGAGCTGCTGCGCGCCGGTGACGCGGCCGCCCCCGAACGGCGTGCCGCCCACCGGCGGCGCAGCGGCCGCGCGGTCCGGCACCGCCGAGCCGGCCAGCCACGCCGGCTCGGGGCGCCGACCGGCAGGACCGCCGACACGCCGGCCAGCTCCGACGGCGTCGGCTCGAGCTGGCCGCCCGACGGCGGTGCGACCTGGTCGTCGCTCGGCGGCCGGCCCGCTCCGGTCGGTGGCGGCGTTCCCGGAGACCGGGCGGCCCTGCTGGACGCCCTCGCCGCCATCGGCGACGTGCCGGTGCCGACCGGCGCGCTGCTGCTCGTGGACCTGCACGGGGCCGACGGGGTCGGGCCGACGGGCCGCGAGGACGTGCTGGCCGAGGCGGTCCGCCGGGCTCGCGCGGTCATCGCACCCGATGACCTGGTCACCGGGTGCACGAGTGCCGGCTTCGCCGTGGTCACGGCGGCGGGTCCGGTGGTGGCGTACGCGCTGGGCACCCGGCTGCTGACCGCGCTCGCCCCGCCGTACGACCTGGCCGGGGCTGTGCTGCGGGTGCAGTCGAGCATCGGGCTGGCCGAGGTGAGCGGCGCCGGGCCGGCCGACGTGCTCCGCCAGGCCGAGTTGGCCCGGCGGCGGGCCGTGCAACTGGGCCGGGACCGGGTCGAGTGGTACGACGCGTTCCTGGAGGAGCAGCTCGTCCGCCGGCTCGACCTGGAACGGGAACTGCCCGGAGCGGTGGCCCGCGGTGAGCTGGACCTCGTCTACCAACCGGTGCTCGACCTGGCCGACCGGCAGCCGGTGGGCGCCGAGGCGCTGCTGCGCTGGCGCAGCCCGGTGCTCGGCACGGTGCTCCCGGCCGAGCTGCTGCCGGTCGCCGAGGACCTGGACCTGGTCGGCGAGCTGGAGTGGTGGGTGCTGGACCGGGCCTGCCGCCAGTTGGCCGACTGGTCGGCGGGCAACCGGGAGTTGTGGATGGCGGTCAACGTCACCACCCGGGAGTTGACGACCCCCGACTTCGTGCAGCGTGCCGCGGCCGTGCTGGCCGCGTACGGGGTGTCGCCGGAGCGGCTGGTGGTGGAGGTGGCCGAGCCGAGGGTCGCCGCCGACCTGTCGACGGTGGTGGCCCGGTTGGCCGGCCTGCGGTCGCTGGGCGTCCGCACCGCCCTGGACGACTTCCGGGCCGAGCACGCCTCGCTGGCCCAGCTCCGCCGGCTCCCGATCGACCTGCTCAAGGTCGGCCCGGAGCTGGTGGGCGCCCGACCGGACGGGCAGCCGCCGCTGATCGACGTGGTGGTCAACGTCGGCGAGCGGCTGGGCGTGGAGATCGTCGCCGAGGAGTTGGAGTCAGCGGCTCAGGTCGAGGGGGCGCACCGGGCCGGCTGCCGGTACGGGCAGGGCTTCGCGCTGGCCCGTCCGGCGACGGCCGAGCGGGTCGAGGCGTACTTCGAGGAGTTTCCCTCGGCGTCCCGCTGACCCGCCCTCGGGGTGAACCGGTTCACCTGTCTCGGGGCGGTGCGGTGCTGCCACGCGGGGTGAGCTGCGGGGTCTCGTCCTGCACGCGGGTCGCGGGCTGCCCGGCGATGACGGCGAGCAGTTGCCGGGCGGCGTGTGCGCCGTACGCCGGGATGTCCCGGCCCAGCGCGGTCAGCGGTGGGTGCACCAGCCGGCAGAGCGGCGAGTCGTCCCAGGCCACGATGGACAGGTCGCCCGGCACGGTGAGCCCCATCTCCTGGGCCACGGAGAGCCCGGCGATGGCCATCACGTCGTTGTCGTAGATGACCGCGGTGGGTCGCTGCGCGGAGCTGAGCAGTCGGCGGGTGGCTCGGCCGCCCTCCTCGCCGGTGTAGTCCGACCAGACCGTGACCGCGTCGACCAGGCCGAGCCGCTGGCACACCGCCGCGAAGGCCTCGGTGCGGATCTCGGTGTGCCGCAGGTCGGGCAGGCCACCGACCCGGGCGATCCGCCGGTGCCCGAGCGCGACGAGGTACTCCACCGCCTCGGTGAGCGCGGCCGCGTCGTCGGACCAGAGGCTGGCCAGGCCGCCGGTGCCGCCGGGCCCGCCGATCACCACCGCCGGCAGTTGGAGCTGTTCCAGTGCGGGGATGCGGCGGTCGTCGGTGCGCAGGTCGCAGACGAGCACCCCGTCGACCCGGCGCTCGCCCCACCAGCGCCGGTAGACCGCGATCTCGGCGTCGTGGTCGGCCACCACCTGGAGGGTGAGCGCGTACGAGCGGGCGGAGAGTTCGGCCTCGACGCCGCTGATCAGCTCCATGAAGAACGGCTCGATGCCCAGTATCCGGGCGGGCCGGCAGAGGGCCAGGCCGACCGCCTCGGCGGTGGCGGCGGAGAGGGCGCGTGCGGCGCTGCTCGGGCTGAACCCGATCTCCTGGGCGATGGCCAGGATGCGCTGGCGGGTGGTCTCGGAGACGCCGGGTTGCCCGTTCAGCGCGTACGACACGGCGCCCTTGGACACCCCGGCGCGTCGGGCGACGTCGGCGATGGTCGGCCGCTTCACCGGCGTGCTCCTCCACTCTCCGCCCACGGGGGTCGGGTCGCTTCCCTGCCGCGGTCACGCGTGGTGCTTCGGCGGCCTCAACCTAGCGCAACCGACGCCGACGGCCACCGGCCGACCGTCCAGGGTCGACCTCGACCGGTGTACTTGCCCGGTTCAGCGTACCGGTGCGGGGTCGGTACCTGAGCGTCGCCAGGTGCGCGGAGCAGCGAGAGAAAGCGCTCCACCACGCCTGTTCGCGCTCCCACGGGCACCACCTTGGCGGTGGCCGTGCGCCTTCTTGACGAGCCGTTGACACTCCCGGAACCGGGCCGTACGGTGACGGCACTTATCCGGTTCAGTCAACGTCTCTCGATGTCGGGAGCGTTCCCACTTGCTCGGAGGATGCCATGAAACGCTCCTGGACCCGGTGGGCCCGCGCGGTCACCGTGGGCACGGTCGGTCTCGCCCTGGTCGCCGCGTGCAGCGGCAAGAGCGGGCAGGATTCCGGTGCGGCGGACGGGCAGGTCACCCTGAAAATCAACTTCTGGGGTGACTTCGGCCTCCAGGACCTCAAGACGACGTACGAGGCGGCCAACCCGAACGTCAAGATCCAGCTGAACTCCGGGGAGTACAACGCCCAGCACGAGGACCTGCAGAAGAAGCTGGTCGCCGGCTCCGGCGCGCCGGACATCGCCGCCATCGACGAGGGCTTCATGGTGCAGTTCCGCAGCCAGTCCGACAAGTTCGTCAACCTGCTCGACAAGGGCGCCGGGGGCTACGAGAGCAAGTACCTGCCGTGGAAGTGGAAGCAGTCGCTGTCGGCCGACGGCAAGACCCAGATCGGCCTCGGCACCGATGTCGGCGGCCTGGCCATGTGCTACCGCACCGACCTGTTCAAGGCCGCCGGGCTGCCCACCGAGCCTGACCAGGTCTCCGCCCTCTGGCCCACCTGGGACCGGTTCATCGAGGTCGGCCAGCAGTACACCGGCACGACCAAGAAGAAGTTCATCGACGCCGGCAGCAACCTGTTCAACCCGATCCTGGGCCAGCAGCCGGTCGGCTTCTACGACCAGCAGGACCAGCTCCGGATGGAGCAGGGCCCGAAGATCGCCTTCGACTACACGATCAAGGCGATCGAGGCCGGCCTCTCCGCCAACCTGGCCACCTTCCAGGCCGACTGGGACAAGGGCTTCACCAGCGGCTCCTTCGCCGTGCTCGCCTGCCCGGCCTGGATGCTCGGGCACATCAAGGACACCGCTCCCGGCACCCAGGGCAAGTGGGACATCGCCGCGGTGCCCGGTGGGGGTGGCAACTGGGGTGGCTCCTTCCTGACGATCCCCAAGCAGAGCCGGCACGCCGACGAGGCGTACAAGCTGCTGGAGTGGCTGGTCCAGCCGGAGCAGCAGATCGAGATCTTCAAGAAGGTCGGCAACCTGCCGTCGCAGCCGGCCCTCTACAGCGACCCGGCCATCGCCGACTTCAAGAACCCGTTCTTCAGTGACGCGCCGGTCGGCCAGATCTTCCCGAAGATGGCGCAGGGGCTGACCCCGCAGTACCTGGGCAAGAAGAACGGCCCGACCCGGGTGGCCGTGGAGAACGTGCTGATCCGGGTGCAGAACAGGACCCTGAAGCCCGAGGCCGCCTGGGCCGAGGCGGTCAAGGAAGCGGAGAAGGCCAGCACCTCCTGAGCCCGCCGGCGCGGGGGCGGGCCGAACAGCGGGCCGCCCCCGCGCCGCCCGCGCGTACCCCGTCTCTTCGGCCCTGGAGTGTCCCGATGTCCACCACCCGCGCCGCGCCCGCGTCGTCGGGCCGCCCTGCCGCCGCCGGGCGGCACGGCCCCGGCACCGACCCGGACGACCGCCGGCTCAGCTGGCGCGACCGGCTGTACCGGTTCGACATGCGCTACATGCCGTACGTGTTGATCGCGCCGTTCTTCCTGATCTTCCTGGTCTTCGGCCTGTTCCCGCTGGTCTTCAACGGCGTCGTCGCCCTGCGGAACTACCGGCTGGACGATCCGACGCTGACCGGCTGGGCCGGCCTGGCCAACTTCCGCCAGCTCTTCGGCGACGAGGACTTCTGGAACGCTCTCTACAACACCTTCGGCATCTTCCTGCTCTCCTCGGTGCCGCAGCTGCTGCTCGCGCTGATCGTGGCGTCGTTGCTCAACCGCCGGCTGCGGGCGCAGACCTGGTGGCGGGTGGGCGTGCTGCTGCCGTACGTCACCCCGATCGTCGCCTCGACCATGGTGTTCAGCGTCTTCTTCTCCCGCGACTTCGGGATGGCCAACTGGGTGCTCGGCCTGTTCGGCATCGGCGACGGCGAGCCGATCAACTGGCGGGCCGACAAGCTGCACGCCTGGATCGCGATCGCCACGATGGTCAACTGGAAGTGGATCGGCTACAACGCGCTGCTCTACCTCGCGGCCATGCAGTCGATCCCGCGCGACGTCTACGAGGCCGCCGCGGTCGACGGGGCCGGCCCGTGGCGTCAGCTCTGGCGGATCACCGTGCCGATGATCCAGCCGGTGATCGTGTTCACCGTCATCCTCTCCACCATCGGCGGGTTCCAGCTCTTCATCGAGCCGATGCTCTTCGACCTCAACGCCCAGGCCGCCACCGGGGGACCCGACGGCGAGTGGCAGACCATCGCCCAACTGATCTACAAGGTGGGCTGGAAGGACCTCAACCTCGGCTACGCGGCTGCGATGAGCTGGGCACTCTTCCTGATCATCCTGGTCGTGGCCGGGATCAACACGCTGCTGACCAACCGACTCTCCGGAGGGCGATCCAGGTGAGCGCCGTCGACACCGCACCGCCCCGGCCGGCGGCAACCAGGACCCGCCGCCGTCGGGCCGCCCTGATGGGCCGCGCCCCGCAGGACACCCCGGCCGGCGTCGGGACGTACCTGCTGCTGGCCACCACCATGCTGTTCGCGGCGTTCCCGCTGTACTGGATGTTCGTCATCGCCACCAGCAACGACGAGGCACTGGCCCAGATCCCGCCGGCCGTCACCCCCGGCGACCGGTTCCTGGTCAACCTGGACGAGGTCTTCTCCCTCCAGGACGTCTACTTCGCCGCCTCGCTGATCAACAGCGTCATCGTGTCGACCGTGGTTACCGTCTCGATGCTGTTCTTCTGCTCGCTGGCCGGGTTCGCCTTCGCCAAGCTGCGCTTCGCCGGCAGCCGGTGGCTGATGCTCTTCGTGGTGCTCACCCTCACCGTGCCCAACCAGCTCGGCGTCGTCGCGCTGTACATCGTGATGGGCAAGCTGGGCTGGAACGGCACCCTGCTGGCGGTCATCGTGCCCGGCCTGGTCACCGCGTTCGGCGTCTTCTACATGCGGCAGTTCATCGTCAACACCGTCCCCGACGAGCTGATCGAGTCCGCCCGGATGGACGGCGCGACCACCATGCGGGTCTACCGGTCCATCGTCCTGCCGGCGATCCGGCCGGCCCTCGCGGTGCTCGGCCTGCTCACGTTCGTGGCGACCTGGAACGACTTCCAGTGGCCGCTGATCACGCTGGGCGGCACCGACTACCCGACCTCGATGGTGGCCATCTCCGACCTGGCCAGCGGCAACTACGTCATCTACCGTCGGGTGCTCGCCGGCGCGTTCGTGGCTACCATCCCCCTGCTGATCATGCTGTTCATCGGTGGACGCCAGATCGTCCGCGGAATCATGGAAGGTGCGGTGAAGTCTTGAGCCGACAGGCACTTCACGACGGTTGGACCCTGCGGGCGACGCCCGGGGCGCAGGTGCCGGCCGGGATCGCCGGGTTGGACGTGCCGGCCACCGTGCCCGGTTGCGTGCACACCGACCTGCTCGACGCCGGGCTGATCGAGGACCCGTACCTCGACGACAACGAGCTGGCGCTGGCCTGGATCGGGCGCACCGACTGGAGCTACCGGACGAGCTTCCGGCGCCCGGCGGGCGATCACGAGCGGGTCGACCTGGTCTGCGCCGGCCTGGACACCGTCGCCACGGTCACCGTCAACGGCGTCGAGGTCGGCCGCACCGAGAACATGCACCGTGGCTACCGGTTCGACGTCCGGTCTCTGCTGCGCGACGGCGACAACGACCTGGTCGTCACCTTCGACTCGGCCTACCGCTACGCCGAGGCGCAGCAGCAGCGGCTCGGCGACCGGCCCAACGCCTATCCGGAGCCGTTCCACTTCATCCGCAAGATGGCCTGCAACTTCGGCTGGGACTGGGGGCCCACGCTGGTCACGGCGGGCATCTGGCAGGAGATCGGCCTGCACGCCTGGTCCACGGCCCGGTTGGCCACCGTCCGCCCGCTGGTGACCCTGGCCGGCCGGGACGGGCAGGTCGAGCTGCACGTCGAGGTCGAGCGGGTCGCGGACGTCCCGCTGACCGTCCGGGCCGCCGTCGCGGGCGCCGACGCCGAGGTGGTCGTCCCGGCCGGGCAGCGCACGGCCGTGCTGACCCTCACCGCCCGCGAGCCCGCGCTGTGGTGGCCCCGGGGGTACGGCGAGCAGGCGCGTCACCCGCTGGAGGTGACCCTGCACGCGCCGGACGGCGAAACCCTGGACAGCTGGTCCCGGCTCATCGGCTTCCGCTCGGTGCGCCTGGACACCACGCCCGACGAGCACGGCACCCCCTTCGTGTTGTCGGTCAACGACGTCCCGGTCTTCGTGCGCGGGGTCAACTGGATCCCCGACGACGTGTTTCCCAACCGGGTCACCCGGGAGCGGCTGGCCGGGCGGTTCGACCAGGCGGCCGAGGCCAACATCAACCTGCTGCGGGTCTGGGGCGGTGGCCGGTACGAGTCGACCGACTTCTACGACCTCGCCGACGAGCGCGGGCTGCTGGTCCAGCAGGACTTCCTGTTCGCCTGCGCCGCGTACCCCGAGGAGGAGCCGTTCGGCAGCGAGGTGGCCGCCGAGGCCACCGAGCAGGTGACCCGGCTGGCGCCGCACCCGTCGCTGGTGCTCTGGACCGGCAACAACGAGAACATCTGGGGCTGGCACGACTGGGACTGGCAGGAGCCGCTGGCCGGGCGCACCTGGGGTCGCGGCTACTACCTGGACGTGCTGCCCCGCATCGTCGGCGAGCTGGACCCGACCCGTCCGTACTGGCCGGGCAGCCCCTGGTCGGGCACCGAGGACATCCACCCGAACGATCCGGCGCACGGCACCACGCACATCTGGGACGTCTGGAACACCGACGACTACACGAAGTACCGGGAGTACGTGCCCCGCTTCGTCGCCGAGTTCGGCTACCAGGGCCCGCCCGCGTACGCCACGCTGCGGCGGGCGCTGAGCGACGAACCCCTCGCCCACGACTCACCCGGTATGGCGCACCACCAGAAGGCGACCGGCGGCGACGCCAAGCTCCAGCGTGGACTGGACGCCTACCTGCCCGCCCCGGCGGACTTCGACGACTGGCACTACCTGACGCAACTCAACCAGGCCCGGGCCATCCAGCTCGGGGTGGAGCACTTCCGTTCGCACCGGAGCGTGTGCGCGGGCACCATCGTCTGGCAGCTCAACGACTGCTGGCCGGTCACCTCCTGGTCCGCGGTCGACGGCGACGGCCGGCGCAAGCCACTGTGGTACGCGCTGCGCCACGCGTACGCCGACCGGCTGCTCACCGTGCAGCCCCGCGACGGCGGCCTCGCCCTGGTCGCGGTGAACGACGGTGGCACGCCGTGGCGGGCGTCGGCGTCCGTGACGCGGCTGACCCTCGCCGGTGAACCTCGGGCGAAGACCACGATGGAGCTGGAGGTCCCCGCGTACTCGGCGGTGACGCTGGCGCTGCCGGCGGAGCTGGCGCGGCCGGACGAGGCCCGGCGGGAGCTGCTGGTCGCCGAGGCGGGGGAGAGCGCTGAGCGGGCACTGTGGTTCTTCGCGGAGGACCGCGACGTCGACTGGCCGGCGGCGGCCTGGGACGCGACAGTCGAGCCGGTCGACGGTGGGCAGCGGGTCCGGGTCACCGCCCGCACCGTGCTGCGTGACCTGACCCTCTACCCGGACCGGCTGGACCCGTCCGCCGAGGTGGACGAGGCACTGGTCACCCTGCTGCCCGGCGAGTCGGTGACCCTCACGGTGCGCGCCGACGCGGCGTTGGACCCGGCCCTGCTGACCGCCCGCCCGGTGCTGCGCTGCGTGAACGACCTGGCGAAGAGCTAGCCCTCCGGGAACTCGCGACCGCCGGTCGCCTCTGCCGGAGCACGCAGTCGGACGAGCGTGATACCTCAGCGGCATTTTTATACCGCTGAGGTATCACGGTCGAGCGGGTCCGTCGATCGCGTGCCACGACCGGGACTCCGTGGCCCGCCGCTGTCGCATAGCGGATAGCAGAGGCCCTGCCGGCCGGGCGCGAGCGGTTCAATGACAGGTATGCGGGGGATCAGCGGCACGGCGACGGCGAAGGCACTCATCCTGGCGGCCATCCCGGCGGGCGCCGTCGGTTTCCTTCTCACCGGCCGGTGGGCGATCGTCGCGATCGTCGCCAACCTCGTGCTGCTCGCCGCCGGCGGCGGCCTGTGGTGGCTCGAGGTCCGGTGGGCACGGCGCTGGCCCCGCCTGCACCGGACCGGCCTACCCGTCGATCTTTCGGACCCCGAGGGCGACGGTGCCTACCGCGGCGCCGTCGACCACGGGGATCCCGAGTCGGTGGTGTTGGCCTCGCGGCGGGTCCGCAGGCATCAGCTGATGGTGTCGCCGACCAGCCGGGTCCGCCGGGCGGGCCTGCGGCGGTCGGTCACCGAAGAGTCGGCCGGTGGCGCCGGGGACCTGACGATGGTGGCGAGCACGGTGAGCCAGGTCCAGAGCGTGATCCAGTCGGCGCAGCGGACCGCCCGGTGGGAGCAGCTGTGGTGGTTGGTCGCGGGACTCGCGGCGTCCATTCCGATCGGTGTGGCCATCAACCTCGCCACCGGGTAGGTGGATCGGGCGCGCACCGCACCGGCCCGGCGACGGCGCGAGCGAGCGGTGGACCTGAAGGGACATTCCTCCAGGTCCACCGCTGGTCAGAAGCGCGGGTGTTCAGGCCCGGGCGGCGGCGAGCACCTGCCCGACCAGCGCCCCGGACGTGCCGGACCGCTCGTACTCGGGCCGGTGCAGGGTGCCGCCCATCAGCGGTGCCGGGTTGCGGTGCACCGCCGGGCTGTCCGAGCTGACCAGCGCCGCGAAGTGGTACTCGTCGGCGCCGGTCGCCTCGACGATCCGGGCGATGTTGCGGGGGGTGATGCCGCCGCCCGGCATGATGATGATCCGCCCGGCGGCCCGGCGGACCAGGTCGGCGATGAGCGGGGCACCCTCCAGCACGCTGACCTCCTGGCCCGAGGTGAGCACGCGGTGCACACCCAGCTCGACCAGTTGCTCCAGCGCCGCGTACGGGTCGCGCACCATGTCGAACGCGCGGTGGAAGGTGATGCTGGCGTCGCCGGCGGCGGCGATCAGCCGGCGGGTGGTCGGCACGTCGACGTCACCCTCGGCGGTCAGCGCGCCGATCACGATGCCGTGCGCGCCGGCGGCAACCGCGGCCCGTACGTCCCGCTCCATCGCCTCGATCTCCAGCGGCGAGTAGATGAAGTCGCCGGCACGCGGCCGGACGATCACGTGCACCCGGATCCGGGTGACGGTGCGCAGGGTCGTCTCGATGGTGCCCAGGCTGGGGGTCAACCCTCCGTCGAAGAGCGCGGAGCACAGCTCCACCCGGTCGGCGCCGGCCTCCTCGGCGGCGACCGCTCCCTCGACGCTGTCGATGCAGATCTCGAATGTGCTCATGATTCTTCCTTTTCGGTGCGAGACGGTGCCCGGGTCCAATCGATGGCGGCGGTGACGGCGCCGACCGGTTCGCCGCCGCCGAGCACCGGCACCCGGCGCAGCGCGTCGGCCCCACCGACCGGTACGCCCACGGCATCCAGGGCGGCGAGCACGACGGCGGTGGTGGCTCGCGGCGAGCCGTCGACCACCTTCACGGCCACCGCGTGACCGTCCGGCGTGGCCACGGCGAGGACGCCCTCGGCCCCGCCCTTGGCGAGCACACCGGGCAGCGCCCGCATCAGGTCGGTGTTCGGGTGCCCGTGCCAGCCGCCCACGTACTCGGGGTGCTGGCGCATGGCCTGCGCGACCCGCTCCTCGTGGCTGCCGGCGGGCGCCGTGACCAGCGCCTGGAACGTGCGGGCCAGGCCGGTCAGCGGCAGACCGAACAGCGGTGCGCCGCAGCCATCGACCGCCACGTGTGCGATGGGCGTGCCCGCCAGCCGTGCGACCGTGGCGGCGGTCTCCCGCTGGAGCGGGTGCTCGGGGTCGAGGTAGTCGTGCGTGCTCCAGGACCGGGCCACGCAGGCCACGAGCATCGCGGCGTGCTTGCCGGAGCAGTTCATCCGGATCCGCTCGCGCTGCCCACCGGCCCGGATCAGCCGGTCCCGGGTCGGCTCGTCCTCCGGCCAGTCCACGGGGCAGCCGAGTGCGTCCTCGGTCAGGCCCGCGTCGGCGAGCATCGCCCGGACCACCTCGACGTGCCGGTCGTCACCGGTGTGGCTGCCGGCGGCGAGGGCCAGCGCCGGACCGGTCAGCCGGTCGCCGCCGCCGAGCCCTCCGGCCGCCGCGACGCTGCAGGCCAGCGCCTGCACCGGCTTGAGGGTGGAGCGGGGGAGCACCGGCTCGTCGGGCACACCGGCGGCGCGGGCGACCGTGCCGTCCGGGGCGAGCACCACGACGCTGCCGTAGTGCCGGCTCTCGACGAAGCCGTTGCGGACGACCCGGGCCAGTTCGGCGTGACGGGGAGTGGTCACCGGATGGTGTTCCCTTCGATGAGCGGCGGCGGCAGATCCCTGGTTCGTCGGCCGCGCCGGCCGGTGAGCCGGCCGTTGCGGGCCTGGAGTACGCGGGCGAACTTCGACAGCGACGCGTTGACCACCAGGTAGATGAGCGCCACCACGAGGAATGTCTGGATCAGAAGATGGGTGTACGAGGAGAGCACCTGCCCGCTGTAGAGCAGCTCGGTGTAGCTGACCACGAAGCCGAGCGAGGTGTCCTTGAGCAGCCCGACCAGTTGGCTGACCAGGGACGGGGCGAGCTGGAGCAGCGCCTGCGGCAGGACCACCAGCGCCATGACCTGTCCCCGGCGCAGCCCGACCGCGAGGCCGGCCTCGGTCTGCCCCCGGTCCAGGGCCAGGATGCCGGCCCGGAAGATCTCCGCGAACGCCGCCGAGTTGGAGACCACCAGCGGCACCACGAGCTTCCAGAACAGCGGGAAGTTCAGTCCGTACTGCGGCAGCGCGAACAGCGTCACGTAGATGAGCAGAAGCGCGGGCACGGTGCGGAAGATCTCCACGTACGCGCCGGCCGCCCAGCGGAGCGGTCGGTGTACCGACAGCCGGCCGAGTGCCAGCAGCAGCCCGAGGGCGGAGCTGAGCACGGCGGTCGCTGCGGCGGCGCGGACGGTGGCCCAGAGGCCGGTGAGCAGGTACCGCCAGATCGGCCAGGTGGTGAACGGCTGCCAGCGCTCGGCGGCGAGTTCGCCGTGGCTGGCGAACTGGTGCACCGCCGCCGCGATGGCGCCGACCAGGACGAGCGCGCCCAGCACGGTGGCGATCCGGATGCGCCGCCGGGCGCGGGGGCCCGGCTCGTCGAAGAGGATCTGTCGGGTCTGGTTCATCGGACGATCGCCAGCCTTCGCTCGAGCAGGCCGGTGACCTGACCGATGATCAACGCCAGCAGCATGTAGGCGAGGCCCGCGCCGGTGAAGACGGCGATCGGCTGGGCCTCGAGGAGGTTCACGTTGTTGGCGGCCTGGGTCAACTCGACCACCCCGACGGCGGCGGCCAGCGAGGTGTTCATCAGCAGCGCGATGCAGATGTTGCCGATCGGCTGGATCACCGCCCGCAGTCCCTGCGGCAGGATCACGTGCCGCAGGGACTGGCCGAAGGTGAGCCCGATGGCGCGTGCCGCCTCCGCCTGGCCCACGCCGACCGTGTTGATCCCGGCCCGGATCGCCTCGGCCAGGTACGCCCCCTCGTAGCCGGCGATGACGATGGCGGCGGAGGTGAACAGCGGGAACGAGATGCCGATGGTCGGCAGCGCGAAGACGAAGAGCACCAGCAGCGCCAGCAGTGGCAGGTTCTGGAGCACCTCCACGTACGCCGTGCCGATGGCGCGCAGCAGCGGTACGGGGGCGATCCGCAGGGTGGCCACGATGATGCCGAGCAGCATCGCCCCGACGGTGGTCACGACGGTCAGTTCGACCGTCGTGACCAGGCCGTGGCCGAGTTCGCTCAGGTGGGCGGTGAGGGCGTCCATCGGCGTGGGAGGCTGCTCAGGATCCGTCGGCGGAACCGAGAGTCGGCGGGGTGGGCGCCCCGCCCTCGACCACCGAGCCGAGGGTGGCTTCCCAGACCTTCGCCCAGGTGCCGTCGGCCTGGATCTTCTTCAGCCAGTTGTTGATGAACTCCTTGAACTGCGCGTCATCCCGGTTCAGGCCGATGCCGTACGACTCGGTGGTGAAGGGCTCGCCGACCACCTTCATGCCCGGGTTGGCCTTGGCGTTGGAGGCGAGCAGGGTGAAGTCCTGCACGTACGCCTCGCCGCGGTTCTGCAGCAGCGCCTGCACCGCCTGCGGGTCGGTGCCGAACGCGACCTGCTTGGAGCCGGGGGCGGCGCTGGGCAGCGCGGTGACGGCGGGGGTGTTCGCCCCGACGATGACCGTCTTGCCGGCGAGGTCCTTGACGCTCTTGATCGTGGTGTCGTCCTTGCGGACCGCGACCGCCAGACCGGAGGTCAGGTAGGGCCCGGCGAAGGCGATCTGGGTGGCCCGCTGCGGGGTGATGGTGTACGTCTGGAAGACGACGTCCACCGACTTGGCCTGGAGCATCGCCTCCCGGGTCTGGGTGCCGATGGTGGTGGTCTTCACCTCGGGCTTGCCGGTGATGTACTTCGCCAGCAGCTTGGCCATGTCGGCGTCGAAGCCTTCGATGGTGCCGGTGACCGGGTTCTGCTGCGACAGCAGCGGGGCGTCCAGGGAGCCGCCGACGGTCAGGTAGCCGCGCTTGCGGATCGCGTCCATGGTGGAGCCGGCCGGGATGTCCGCGTCGGTTGCCACCGGAGCGGCGTCGTACACCGACTGGGCGACGACGCCGTCGCCGCCCAGGCCGGGGTTGCCGGGCAGGGCCGGTGCGCTGCCGCCGTCGCCGCCGCAACCGGCGGCGGCGAGGGCCACCGCCACGGCGGTGGCGCCCAGCGCGAGCGAGCGACGCCTGGTGAAGCTCGTCTTGAGGATTGACATGCCACCCTCCCGTTGGGGGCTAGTGCTGGAGGATCTTGGACAGGAAGTCGCGGGCCCGCTCGGTGCGGGGGGCTGCGAAGAAGTCGTCGGGTGCGCCGGATTCGACGATCCGGCCGTCGTCCATGAAGACGACCCGGTCGGCGGCGCGGCGGGCGAAGCCCATCTCGTGGGTGACCACGATCATGGTCATGCCCTCGGCGGCGAGGGAGACCATCACGTCGAGGACCTCGTTGACCATTTCCGGGTCGAGGGCCGAGGTCGGCTCGTCGAAGAGCAGCACCTTCGGTCGCATGGCCAGCGCCCGGGCGATGGCGGCGCGCTGCTGCTGCCCACCGGAGAGCTGGGCCGGGTAGTGGTCCGCCTTGTCGGCGATGCCGACCCGATCCAGCAGCGTCATGGCCTGCTGGCGCGCCTCGGCGCGGGAGATCCGGCGGACCCGGGTGGGGCCGAGGGTGATGTTGTCCAGCACCGTCTTGTGACCGAAGAGGTTGAAGGACTGGAAGACCATGCCGACGTCGGCGCGCAGCCGGGCCAGCGCGCGGCCCTCGGCCGGTAGCGGCTGACCGTCGATCTCGACGCTGCCCTGGCCGATGGTCTCCAGCCGGTTGAGGCATCGGCACAGGGTCGACTTGCCGGAGCCGGACGGCCCGACCACGACGACCACCTCGCCGGCGGCCACCGTGAGGTCGATGTCCTTGAGCACGTGCAGCGGCCCGAACCATTTGTGCAGGCCACGGACCGACACCATCGGTCGGTCCGGTCCTGTCGACCCGGCTCGGCCGGCGAGGTCGGACGCCGTCGTCGCTGCCACCACACGCCTACTTTCTTCGACTACAAAAGTAAGTTTGCTTCATATCGAAGCAACAGCGTCATCTAAAGGTAGACAGCAAACGAAGTCAACAGGTTGCCGGAACAAACTCCGGATGCTAAGAACCTGACGTGACGATTGACGACGCGCCGCGCGACGCCCTCCGGGGCGGCCCCCGGGAGCTGCTGCGGTGGGTGGCCAGCGGAGCGGCCGTCAGTCGTGCCGACCTGGCCCGGCTCTCCGGGCTGTCCCCCTCGACGGTCTCCCAGCGCGTGGAGGCCCTGATCAGCCAGGGTCTGCTGGAGGAGGCCGGCGCCGGCCGGTCCCGGGGCGGCCGGCGACCGCGCCAGCTCGCGGTGCCGACCGGCGGTGCCGTGGTCGGCGCCATCGACCTGGGCGCCCATCACGCGCGGGTCGGCACGCTGGATCTCTCCGGCCGGGTGGTCCAGGCCCGCACCCTGCCGGTGCGCATCGAGGACGGTCCGGAGGAGGTGCTCGGCGCGCTGCTCGCCGAGGTCTCCGCGCTGGTGGCCGCGCACACGGGACCGGACCACGAGGCGGTCGACGGCGCGCCGGCGACGGGCGCTCTGCGCGGCATCGGCATCGGAATCCCCGGCCCGGTGCAGCACGCCACCGGCCGCATCGTCAGCCCGTCCCGGATGCCCGGCTGGAACGGCTTCGACGTCACCGCCTTCTGCGGCGAGCGGGTCGAGGTACCGGTCATCGTGGACAACGACGCCAACCTCATGGCACTCGGCGCGCACCGCACGGCACACCCCGACCTGGACCATGCCGTCTACATCAAGGCCGGCACCGGGATCGGCTCCGGCGTGATCTCCGACGGGCGGCTGCACCGAGGGGCGCAGGGATCGGCCGGGGACATCAGCCACTGTCGGGTGGTGGCCGATCCCGCACCGCCGTGCAGCTGCGGCAACGCCGGCTGCCTGGAGGCGGTGGCCAGCGGCGCGGCCCTGGTCACGGCGCTACGTGACCAGGGCGTACCGGTCGCCGACCTGACCGGTGTGATCCGCCTGATCGACGACGGCGACCGGCACGCCACCGCGCTCGCCCGGCAGGCCGGCCGCGCCATCGGCGAGATCCTGGCCGTGGTGGTCAACTTCTTCAACCCGCAGGTGGTGGCCATCGGCGGTCGGCTCGCCGACTGCGAACCGCTGCTGGCCAGCATGCGGGCCACTCTCTACGAGCGGTGCCTGCCGCTGGCCACGCAGACCCTGCTGATCGAACGGGTCACCAGCGGCCAGGACGTCGGCATCACGGGTGCCGCCCACCTGGTGATCGACCAGGTCGTGGCAACCAGCTGACCCACCTGTCCGGCTTCTGGAACGGCACTGCCCGGCCGGTGGGTCACCTCGCCGGCCGGGCAGCGCTACGGCTCTGGTCAGCTACCGGCCGTCAGGCCCTTCAGCATCTCGGCGAAGTCCGTGGTCTCCGCCGGCGGCGGCGTCTCGATGGCCGCCGGCTTGCCGTAATCGGTGTAGTCGACCACCATGTCGCCCATCGCGCCCATGACGATGCCCGCCCGGCGCGGCCGGTACTGCTCATCGACCCACAGGTCGATCGTCAGCTCCTTGACGCCCTGCTTGGCCATCTCCTTCTCGACGCCCGCCCGCACCTTGGCGTCGACCTGTCCGAGGTAGGTCGCCACGGGGGTGGTGACCGTGTAGTGGACGGTCGGCGCACCGTTCACCGTCTCCTGGCCGACCACCGTCACACCCTCGGTGGCGAGCAGCGTCTTGACCTGCTTGATCGGGTCGACGTCCTCGAACTGCTTGGTGAAGTCCATGCCCGCCTGCTCGCCCACGGCGGTCAGGTCCATCTTCATCCAGCGCTTCCCGCCCATGGTCGCGCGGTCCTCGGCCGGAACCTCGACGTAGACCACGGCGCCGATCATCCGGACGGTGGTCGTGGTGCCGTCCGGGTCCGCCGTCGTCAACTCGGCCTTGAGCGGGCTGCCCAGGTCCACGACACCCTGCATCGAGACCTTCTCGCCGCCCGCCGTGCCCTTCATCGTCACGGTCACCGATTCGGTCTTGTCGGTGGCCTCGACCGTCTTCTGCAGCGACCCCTTGAGATCACTGGCGAGCAGCTCCAGGACGCTGGGCTGCTTGGGCGCCTCGGACGAGCCGGACTTCGCACCGCAGGCGGAGACAGCGAGCGCGGTGAGCGCCGAGACCGCCACAACCGCGGTCTTCTTCCAAAGTGACACGTGAGCTTCTTTCCCGTGAGGATTCTGGGATCTCCCCAGATAGACCGACGACACGCTAGCGGACGCTGCCGGCCTGGGGGCACCCGTTTCCGCCGGCCTACCCTCTCCCCAGCCCGCGACGGCGCCACCGTCCACACGGGATCGCTGATACCGGGGCGTCCACGTCGATGGGACGCCCCGATATCGCTGATCTCGTGTCGATCACGCGAGCGCAGCCGCGGGACCGCTCAGGCAGGCAGACCGGGTGGAACCCCGACGCTCACTCCGGGACGCGGCGGTAGGCGCCGTCGCTGGCCGAGGTGGCCATCGAGGCGTACGCGCGCAGCGCCGCCGACACCGGTCGCTGCCGATCGGTCGGGCTGTACGGCTTGTCGCGCTTCTCCTCGGCCACCCGGCGCGCCTCCAGCTCGTCGGACGGCACGTTCAGCTCGATGGACCGGCCCGGGATGTCGATGACGATCTCGTCGCCCTCGCGGACCAGGGCGATCAGCCCGCCGGAGGCCGCCTCGGGGGAGACGTGCCCGATGGAGAGCCCGGAGGTGCCGCCGGAGAAGCGCCCGTCGGTGAGCAGCGCACAGGACCGGCCCAGCCCGCGACCCTTGAGGAACGAGGTGGGGTAGAGCATCTCCTGCATGCCAGGACCGCCCTTGGGGCCCTCGTACCGGATCACTACCACGTCCCCGGCCACGACCTGCTTGGCGAGGATCGCCGTCACCGCGTCGTCCTGGGATTCGTAGACCTTCGCCGGGCCGCGGAAGGTCAGGCACTCCTCCGGAACGCCGGCGGTCTTCACCACGCAGCCGTCCGGGGCCAGGTTGCCGTGCAGGATGGCCAGCCCACCGTCGGCGGAGTACGCGTGCTCGCGGTCGCGGATGCAGCCGCCGGCCGCGTCGGTGTCCAGCGAGGACCAGCGGTTGGTGGTGGAGAACGGCTGGGTGGTGCGCACCCCGCCGGGCGCGGCGTGGAACAGCTCGACCGCCGTCGGCGTCGGCGAGCCGCCACGCACGTCCCAGTCGGTCAGCCACTGCGCCAGCGACGGCGAGTGCACGGCGTGCACGTCCCGGTTGAGCTGCCCGGCCCGGTCCAGCTCGCCCAGGATCGCCGGGATGCCGCCGGCGCGGTGCACGTCCTCCATGTGGTAGTTCGGCGAGTTCGGAGCGACCTTGGCCAGGCAGGGCACCCGCCGGGAGATCGCGTCGATGTCGACGACCCCGAAGTCCAGCTCCGCCTCGCGGGCGGCGGCGAGCAGGTGCAGCACGGTGTTGGTGGAGCCGCCCATCGCCACGTCCAGGGCGACCGCGTTCTCGAAGGCGGCCTTCGAGGCGACCGTGCGGGGCAGCACCGAGTCGTCGTCGCCGTCGTACCAGCGCTTGGAGATCTCCACGATGGTGCGGCCGGCCTCGACGAAGAGTGACCGGCGCGCGGCGTGGGTGGCCAGCGTCGAGCCGTTGCCGGGCAGCGCCAGACCGATGGCCTCGGTGAGGCAGTTCATCGAGTTCGCGGTGAACATCCCGGAGCAGGAGCCGCAGGTCGGGCAGGCGGAGCGCTCGATCTCGCCGAGCTGCTCGTCGGTGACCGCCTCGTTCGAGGAGGCGATCATCGCGTCGATCAGGTCGATCTTGCTGTGCACGACGCCCTCGATCGCCATCGTCTTGCCGGCCTCCATCGGGCCGCCGGAGACGAAGACGGTCGGGATGTTGAGCCGCAGCGCGGCCAGCAGCATCCCCGGCGTGATCTTGTCGCAGTTGGAGATGCAGACCAGGGCGTCCGCGCAGTGCGCGTTGACCATGTACTCCACCGCGTCGGCGATCAGCTCGCGGCTGGGCAGCGAGTAGAGCATGCCGCCGTGGCCCATCGCGATGCCGTCGTCGACCGCGATGGTGTTGAACTCCCGCCCCACCCCGCCGGCCTCGGCCACCGCGTCGGCCACCAGGCCGCCCATATCCTTGAGGTGTACGTGACCGGGCACGAACTGGGTGAAACTGTTGGCGATGGCGACGATCGGCTTACCGAAATCGTCGTCGGTCATCCCGGTGGCCCGCCAGAGGGCCCGGGCGCCGGCCATCGTCCGACCGTGCGTGGAGGTCTTCGACCGCAGCTCAGGCATGCATACCAGCATGACACCGCCAGCGCGCCGGCCGTACGGAGTGTGCGCGTGTCCCAACAGATGCACATCCGGTCCCCCACGACGAGCGCTCATCCGGCACTCTTGAGGGCGTGCACTTCCCCCCGGGCATGGTGGCCGTCTCGGCGCTGAGCGGGCTCGTCGCCGCCGCGGCTGCCGTGTTGCTGGCCGTGGTCGCCCGCCGGCGCACCGGGGCGCACCGGCCGGCGCACGTGCTGCTCGCCGTGGCCGCCGGGGCCGCCCTGCTCAGCCTGTTGGGCGGGGTGGGGGCCGCACTCGCCGCCAACGAGCACTGGGCACACGAGCAGGGGCAACGCACCGGCTGGGCCACGCTGGTCGCGATCGGCACGGCGGTGAGCGGGTTGGCCTTCGCCGCCGGCCTGCTCCGGTTGCCCGGGGTGGCCGCCACGGCGGCGGGGACCACCCGGCTGGCCCTGGACGGCTCGATCATGGCCGCCGCGCTGTGGTTCGTCGGCTGGGTGCTCTTCTCCGAGCCGACCCGGTTGCTCGGCGCCGCCACCCCGATGGCCTGCCCGGCGATCCTGTTGGCCACGGTGGCCGCCGCGCTCGGTGCCGGGCTCGCCGTGATCGTCGTCTTCCGGGCCGTCGCCCCGCGCGGGCGGCTGGCCGCGCTCGGCGCCGGCATCAGCGCGGTGACCTTCGGCGGGCTGGGTCTGGCCGCCGGGCTCTGCCAGGCCGGGCCGACCATGGCGCTGACCGGCGCGGCGGTGCTCGCCGCCGGCCTGCTCACCGTCGCGCTCGCGATGTACCGGGCCGACCGGCCGGGGCAGGTCGAGCTGGACCTGATCGGTCGCGACGGCGAGTACGCCATCGCCCCGATGCTGGCCATGGCCGCCTCGGCGATGTACCACCTCCTCCAGGACGGCCGGTTCACCGCGGCCGGCATCGTGGCCGGCAGTGTGGAGGGCTTCGCCCTGGTGGCCCGGCAGTACCTCACCCTCAAGGACGTGCGCGACTACGCCGGTCGGCTGGCCGAGCGCGAGGCGCACTTCCGCGAGCTGGCACACACCGATCCGCTGACCACGCTGGCCAACCGGCGGGGCCTGCTGCGCGCGCTGCACGACGGCGCGGCGGCGGGCAGCCCGTGTGTGCTGCTCGGTCTCGACCTGGACGGCTTCAAGAACGTCAACGACATGCGCGGCCACGACGTGGGCGACGCGGTGCTGGCCGAGGTGGGCCGTCGGCTGCGCGGCAACCTGCGCCCCGGTGATGTGGCGGCCCGGCTCGGCGGCGACGAGTTCGCCGTGCTCATGCCGGGCCGACCCGCCGACGCGGACCGGGTCGCCGAACGGCTGCTCGGCGTGCTCAACCGCCCGTACGACCAGCCCGAAGGGCCGGTCTTCCTCTCGGTGAGCATCGGGGTGGCCGGGTGGGCCGGCGAGCCGGACGTGGAGCTGCTGCTGCGCCACGCCGACCTGGCCCTGCGCTACGCCAAGCAGCGCGGCAAGAACCGGATCGAGCGCTACGACGCCACGTACGACCAGCTGCTGCGCCGGCGCACCACGCTGGAGCACGAGCTGCGCGGCGCCATCGAGCGCGACGAGCTGCGGTTGGCCTTCCAGCCGGTGGCGTCGCTGCCGTCGGTGCGGCCGGTCGGCGCCGAGGCGCTGCTCCGCTGGCACCACCCCGAGCTGGGCAACGTCCGTCCGGACGAGTTCATCCCGCTGGCCGAGGAGTGCGGCATGATCGCCACGCTCGGAGCCTGGGTGCTGCACCAGGCCTGCTACCAGCTCTCCCGCTGGCTGGCGGACGGGCACGACGTCTGGGTCTCGGTGAACGTGTCCCCGCGCGAGCTGCACGCCCCGGAGTACGTGGTCCAGGTCGCCGAGGCACTGCGCGCGCACCACGTGCCGCCGCAGCGGCTGGTGCTGGAGGTCACCGAGCACGCGGTCGCCACCGACCTCGACGAGCTGATCCGACGGCTGACCGCGCTGCGGCTGACCGGCGTACGGATCGCGCTGGACGACTTCGGCGCCGGCTACTCCTCGCTGGGGCAGCTGCGCCGGCTGCCGATCGACATCCTGAAGATCGACCACAGCCTGGTCGCCGAGCACGAGCCGGTCCGCCCGGTCGGCAAGGACGGCCCGGCGTTCGCGCCGATGGTCGACATCGTCATGCGCCTGGGCCACCAGCTCGGGCTGGAGGTGATCGCCGAGGGGGTGACCACGCCGACCGAGTTGGCCGCCGTGGTGGCGGCTGGCTGCCGCTTCGGTCAGGGCGCGCTCTTCGGCTGGGGTGTGCCGGCCGAGCACCTGGAGGCGATGTTGGAGGCAGCCACCTCACCGGGTGCGCGGCCCGCGCCACTGCCCGCGCCGCGCCGGGTTTCGGGTGGGTCCGGGCAGGTCATCCCGGTTGCCGAGGGCGCGTCGCAGGGCGACGCGCCGCAGTCCGTTAACCAACATGTGGGATCAGTTGACTCATCGCGTGAGATGCGTCAGGCTTAGCCCCATGTCGTCCCGGTCGCTGCGAGTACTTACCTGAGCGCACTCTCCCTCATCGAGAGTGCGCTGGCCCCGTGCATCTGCACGAGGGCCGTTTTTATTGCCATCGGAACCTGTCGGGGCGGGCCCCGCCCGCGTCGCAACGCTTGACAAGCCCCAGCCACTCCAGCCGAAGGCCAGAACCGCCATGACGAGACCAACGCCCGAGACCCTCGCCCACACCGCCCGGCGGGCCCGCGCGGCCACCGAGCCGGCCGCCGACGCCGCGCGTACCCCGGCCACCCCGGCCGTTCCGGCGGTACGGACACCCGCTCCGGCCCAGGTCTCCGGTGCTGGTTCGCTCGTGCGGTCCCTTGAGGCGCTCGGCGTCGACGTCGTCTTCGGCATCCCGGGCGGCGCCATCCTGCCGGCGTACGACCCGCTGTACGACTCCAGCGTCCGGCACATCCTGGTCCGGCACGAGCAGGGCGCCGGGCACGCGGCGACCGGGTACGCGCAGGCCACCGGCAAGGTCGGTGTCTGCATGGCCACCTCCGGCCCGGGTGCCACGAACCTGGTGACCCCGATCGCCGACGCGTACATGGACTCGGTGGCGATGGTGGCGATCACCGGTCAGGTGGCGCGCCCGTCGATCGGCACCGACGCCTTCCAGGAGGCGGACATCCAGGGCATCACCCTGCCGATCACCAAGCACAACTTCCTCGTGCAGTCTCCCGAGGAGATCCCGCAGGTGCTGGCCGAGGCGTTCCACCTGGCCAGCAGCGGCCGGCCCGGCCCGGTGCTGGTCGACATCCCCAAGGACGTGCTCCAGGCGTCGACCACCTTCACCTGGCCGCCGACCCTGGACCTGCCCGGCTACCGGCCGACCCTGCACCCGCACGGCAAGCAGATCCGGGAGGCGGCCCGGCTGATGGCCGCCGCCCGCCGGCCCGTGCTCTACGTGGGCGGCGGGGTGCTCAAGGCCGGTGCGACCGACGGGCTGCGCCGGCTGGCCGAGGAGACCGGCATCCCGGTGGTCACCACGCTGATGGCGCTCGGCGCGTTCCCCGACTCGCATCCGCAGCACCTGGGGATGCCGGGAATGCACGGCACCGTCGCCGCGGTCTACGGGTTGCAGAAGGCGGATCTGATAGTCGCCCTGGGCGCCCGGTTCGACGACCGGGTGACCGGCAAGCTGGACTCGTTCGCCCCGGACGCCACGGTGGTGCACGCCGACATCGACCCGGCCGAGATCGGCAAGAACCGGCACGCGGACGTGCCGATCGTGGGCGACGCCCGACACGTCATCGACGAGCTGATCGCCGCGGTGACCGCCGAGCGGTCGGCCGGGCACAGCACCGACCTGGGCGACTGGTGGACCCAGCTGGACGACCTGCTCAACCGCTACCCGCTGGGCTACGACGAGCCGGTCGACGGCACGCTCTCACCGCAGTACGTGATCAAGCGGCTGGGTGAGATCGTCGGCCCGGACGGGATCTTCGTGGCCGGCGTGGGCCAGCACCAGATGTGGGCGTCGCAGTTCATCTCGTACGAGAAGCCGTACACCTGGCTGAACTCCGGTGGCCTCGGCACGATGGGCTACGCGGTGCCGGCGGCGATGGGCGCCAAGGTCGGCAGGCCGGACACGGTGGTCTGGGCGGTGGACGGCGACGGCTGCTTCCAGATGACCAACCAGGAGTTGGCCACCTGCGCGTTGGAGGGCATCCCGGTCAAGATCGCCGTGATCAACAACGGCAACCTCGGGATGGTCCGGCAGTGGCAGACGCTGTTCTACAACGAGCGGTACTCCAACACCGACCTCGGCACCCACAAGCACCGCATCCCCGACTTCGTCAAGCTCGCCGAGGCGCTGGGCTGCGTCGGGCTGCGCTGCGAGAACGCGGACGACGTCGACAAGACCATCGCCGCGGCCATGGAGATCAACGACGCCCCCGTGGTGATCGACTTCGTGGTCGGCAAGGACGCCATGGTCTGGCCGATGGTCGCCGCCGGCACCAGCAACGACGAGATCATGTTCGCCCGGGGCGTCCGCCCGGCCTTCGACGAGGATGACATCTGACATGACTATGCACACGCTTTCGGTGCTGGTGGAGAACAAGCCCGGCGTGCTCGCCCGGGTCTCCGGCCTCTTCTCGCGGCGCGGCTTCAACATCGACAGCCTCGCCGTGGGAGAGACCGAGAACCCGGACGTCTCCCGGATCACCATCGTGGTCAACGCGGAGTCGTCCCCGCTGGAACAGGTCACCAAGCAGCTCAACAAGCTGGTGAACGTGCTCAAGATCGTGGAACTGGACCCGCAGGTCTCGGTCGCCCGGGAGTTGCTGCTGGTGAAGGTTCGCGCCGACCGGTCCGCGCGGACCCAGGTGCTGGAGACGGTCAACCTGTTCCGCGCCCGGGTGGTCGACGTCGCGCCGGACACGCTGACCATCGAGGCCACCGGCACCCCGGACAAGCTCGACGCGCTGCTGCGCGACCTCGAGCCCTTCGGCATCAAGGAAATGGTCCAGTCCGGGCTGGTGGCGATCGGGCGCGGCTCGCGTTCGATCACCGCCGGTCCCTCGCTGCGGGCCGCCTGACCCATCCACAAAGACCACGACGGGCCGCCCCGGCCGTCGTACGAAAGGGAAGCTCCAATGAGTGTTGAGGTGTACTACGACGACGACGCCGACCTCGGCCTGATCCAGGCCAAGAAGGTCGCGGTGATCGGCTACGGCAGCCAGGGCCACGCGCACGCGCTGTCGCTGCGCGACTCCGGCGTCGACGTGGTGATCGGTCTGCCGGAGGGCTCGAAGAGCCGCCCCAAGGCCGAGGAGCAGGGCCTGCGGGTGGTCACGCCGGCACAGGCCGCGGCCGAGGCCGACGTGATCATGGTGCTCGCGCCGGACACCGCCCAGCGTGCCCTCTACACCGAGTCGATCGCGCCGCACCTCGCCCCGGGCAAGGCGATCTTCTTCGGTCACGGCTTCAACATCCGGTACGGGCTGATCAAGCCGCCGGCCGAGGTGGACGTGGCGATGGTCGCGCCGAAGGGCCCCGGCCACCTGGTGCGCCGCCAGTACGCCGACGGCAAGGGCGTGCCCTGCCTGGTCGCCGTCGAGCAGGACGCCAGCGGCAACGCCCTCGCGCTCGCCCTCGCGTACGCCAAGGGGATCGGCGGCACCCGCGCCGGCGCGATCCGGACCACCTTCACCGAGGAGACCGAGACCGACCTCTTCGGCGAGCAGGCGGTGCTCTGCGGCGGCGCGGCGGCGCTGGTGCAGACCGGTTTCGAGGTGCTCACCGAGGCGGGCTACGCCCCGGAGGTCGCCTACTTCGAGTGCCTGCACGAGCTGAAGCTGATCGTCGACCTGATGTACGAGGGTGGCATCGCGAAGATGCGGTACAGCATCTCCGACACCGCCGAGTACGGCGACCTCTCCCGCGGCCCGCGAGTCATCGACTCCCGCGTCAAGGACGAGATGCGCAAGATCCTCTCTGAGATCCAGTCCGGCGAGTTCGCCCGCGAGTGGGTGGCCGAGGACGAGGCGGGCCGGCCCAACTTCACCAAGTGGCAGGCCGAGGGTGCGGCGCACCCGATCGAGGAGACCGGCCGGAAGCTGCGCGGCATGATGAGCTGGGTGGACCGTCCGATCACCGAGACCGCCTGACCGTCCGGCTCGACAGTACGACGATCGACCGACGGCCCCGGGGCCGGCGCTCTCACCGGCGCCGACCCCGGGGCCGTCCGGTCCCGTATGCCCACTTTCTGGGACCGGGTGACCAACGCCTCGACCAGCATCGGACCGAACCGCGCGAGATCGATGCGGGTCAGCTGTCGGAGCAGCGTGACGCGCATGACGAGCGGCACGAGTGGCTCCTCCCGGAGGGCTTCGCGTCCAGGTCGACCCCGCCATGGCAACCATGTCGGGCAGGTGAACGGGCCATGTCCGCCGTCCGACCCGGCGTGTGAGGGCCCTCACCCCGAAGACCGGAACATGCCGGCCAACGAGGCCCCTACGATCGCGGGTAGGTGCGCAGCCGGCACCTGACGGCCACGGCACGGATCAGCGCAGGGCGCAGTGCGGCGCCTTGCCGCCCCCGGCCGATCGCAAACACGACCTCTACGAGGACCGATGAATCCTGTCGTACTGATCGCCGAAGAACTCGCCCCCGCCGCCATCGAGGTGCTCGCCCACGACTTCGACGTCCGTCACGTCGACGGCACCGACCGTCCGGCCCTGCTCTCGGCGCTCTCCGAGGCCGACGCCGTCATCGTGCGCAGCGCGACCCAGATCGACGCCGAGGCGGTCGCCGCCGCGCCGCGACTCAAGGTCGTCGCCCGGGCGGGCGTCGGGCTGGACAACGTCGAGGTGCCGGCCGCCACCGCGCGGGGCGTCATGGTCGTCAACGCCCCCACCTCCAACATCGTCTCCGCCGCCGAGCAGGCCGTCGCGCTGCTCCTCGCCGTGGCCCGCAACACCGCCAGCGCCAGCGCCGCGCTGAAGGCGGGGGAGTGGAAGCGGTCGAAGTACACCGGCGTCGAGGTACAGGGCAAGACGGTCGGCGTGGTCGGGCTCGGCCGGATCGGGGTTCTCTTCGCGTCCCGCATCGCGGCGTTCGGCACCCGGCTGATCGCGTACGACCCCTACATCCAGCCGGCCCGCGCGGCGCAGCTCGGCGTACGCCTGGTCGGGCTGGAGGAGCTGCTGCGGGAGAGCGACTTCATCTCCATCCACCTGCCGAAGACCCCGGAGACCGTGGGCCTGATCGGTGAGAAGGAGCTGGCGATCGTCAAGCCGGGCGTGCGGATCATCAACGCCGCCCGTGGTGGTCTCGTCGACGAGCAGGCCCTCGCGAACGCCATCGCCGAGGGTCGGGTCGCCGGTGCCGGCGTCGACGTGTACAGCAAGGAGCCCTGCACCTCCTCGCCGCTGTTCGCCTTCGACAACGTGGTGGCCACCCCGCACCTGGGTGCCTCCACGCACGAGGCGCAGGACAAGGCCGGCCTGGCGGTGGCCCGGAGCGTGAAGCTGGCGTTGCAGGGCGAGTTCGTCCCGGACGCGGTCAACGTGCAGGCCGGTGGCGTGGTCGCCGAGGACGTCCGGCCGCTGCTTCCGCTGGCCGAGAAGCTCGGCCGGGCCTTCACCGCGGTGGCCGGCGGGGTTGCCGCCAGCGTCACCGTCGAGGTCCGCGGCGAGATCGTCAGCCACGACGTGTCGGTGCTCAAGCTCGCCGCCACCAAGGGTCTGTTCAGCTCCGTGGTCGAGGAGCAGGTCACCTACGTCAACGCCCCGCACCTGGCCGCCGAGCGCGGCGTCGAGGTCACCCTGGCCAGCCTGGCCGAGACGGCTGAGCAGCCCACCCTGGTCACGGTGCGCGGTGCGCTGCCGGACGGCCGGACGGTCAGCGTCTCCGGCACGGTCACGCAGTCCGGTGCCCGCGACGTCCTGAAGCTCACCGAGGTGGACGGCTTCGACGTGGAGATCGGCGCGGAGGGCATTCTGCTCTTCCTGCGCTACGCCGACCGGCCCGGCGTCGTCGGCACCGTCGGCACCCTGCTCGGCGAGGCGGGCATCAACATCGCGGCCATGCAGGTGGCCCGGCGCGAGGCGGGCGGCGAGACGCTGATGACGCTCACCGTCGACCAGGCGCTCGGCGCCGACCTGCTCACGTCGGCGGCCGACTCGATCGGCGCGACGGCGGCCAGCGCGGCGGATCTGCGCGACGAGTAGTCGACGGCAGCATCACGGGGGGCCCGGCGACGCGCCGGGCCCCTCGTCGTACCCGCCCTGGGTTGTCCTGCCGCCCGGTCAGCCGGGCAGCCGGGCCGGCGGCGGATAGACCGAGCCGTCCTGGGGGTCGAAGAGCATCAGCCCGTGCTCGCCGGCCAGCCGCTCGATGTCCAGCAGCACCTGGTCCGCGCAGGTCGGGTGCAGGTTCAGCTCGACATGGTCGTGGGCGGCGTGCAGCGGCGCCACCGCCCACGGGCTGTCCGGGCCGGGGTGACGGTCCGGGTACGAGGCGGTGATCGCCCGGTAGAAGGCGACCACTCGTGGGTCCGGGTAACGGTCCACGTGCCGCCCCTGCCGGCAACCCTCGACCGCGCCCCGCACGTCCTCGGGCGTCGCCCCGTCCTCCAGGGCCCACACGCTCAGATCGAAACTCACGGCGGACAGCGTGCCATCCGTCGTTCACCATGTCGAAACTGCCTCGCCGCAGGCCAATCACTGATGTGCCACGGTCCGCTCGCGACGGTCCGCTGTGGAGACTCTTGCGTCGAGTTGCGTCGATTCGCTAGCGTACCGACTGCGGTCACTGGCCGAGTTCGCGGCGCCGGCCCGTCTTCGGGTGGCGCGGTCGACGTCCGGCCCGACCGGTCCGCACCCCTCGATTGTGCGAGCCACGCGCACTCGTCGCTGACCGGCCCCCACGGCCGTTGCCGAGACCGTGGGGGCCGATCGCAGCCCGACCGGCCGGCCCGAGGGGCGGCCGAGGTGCGAATCGGGCTTCAGGAGACGCGCCGCAGCACCGCGGGGAGGCGGGCTCGGTGCGGCGACGTCCCGCTCAGCGACGGTGGGCGAAGAGCGCGCGGTAGTCGGAGCCGGCGCGGAACCAGGCCAGGCCGGTGGGGCCGGCGGCGTAGAGCGCGGTGGCGTAGGCGTCGGCGATCGCCAGGTCGGGGCCGACGACGGTGGCGGCGACAAGGTGGTTGGCCGGCTCACCGGTGTGCGGGTCCACCACGTGCCCCTGGCGCCCGGTCACCCCGGAGGTGCCGACCGCGCCGGCCGTCATCTCCAGCACCAGCGGTGCGCGTTCCGGTGCGGTGGGGTGGTGCACGGCCACCCGCCACGGCCCGCCGTGCGGCGCGCGGCCACGGACCACCAGGTCGGCGCCGGTGAGTACGGCGTAGTCATGGATGCCCGCCGCCCGCAACCGGGCGGCGGCCCGTTCGACCGCCCAACCGCCGAGCAGGCCGCCCGGATCGAAGCCGCCGGGCACCGCCCACGCGTCGAACCACCCGTCGGTGGCGGCCCGCATCGCCGTGCAGCGGTCGACCAGGTCGGCCAGCGGGGGGTACGAATCGGGGCTGATCTCGCCTCGGCGCAGCCGGGAGACGAGGCTCTCCGGCCGGTTCGGGCCGTAGGTGAGGTCGATGGCCCGCAACTCGGCGACGCTGTCCCGCAGTGCCTCGCCGACGCCCCGACGGCCGAGCCACTCGGGCGCGTTGAGCAGCAGGGTGTATTCGGCGGTCGGGGTGCGCACCGTGTGCTGCACCGCGATCCGGCCCTCGGTGGCGCCGGCGGGGTCGATCCGCTGCCGCCGGCTGCCGAGCCGGAGGTCCGGCCGGCGGTTCCGGAAGGCCGACGGGTCCGGCCAGCGGGTCCGCGGCTGCTCGTCGATGCGCATGGCACCTGCCCCCTCGCAGTTTGCGTCGCGTCGTCGGCGACCCCCGGTCGCGGGCCCCCGTTGACCCGCTGACCCCACGGTAGGCAGCGGAGATGACTGACTCATGGATCCCACCTGAGAGGTGGCTGTGTATCAGCATTTCCCATAGTTTGGACGATCCGTACCGGGAGGCGGGACGGAGACGTACCGTTGCCCGGTACGGGGCAGTCGAGGACGAGGAGTGCGGGCGTGACGCGGATCGCGGTGGTGGCCGGGGATGGCATCGGACCCGAGGTGGTCGCGCAGGCCCGCAAGGTCCTCGACGCCGTGCTGCCCGGCGTGCAGGCCACCGAGTACGACCTCGGAGCGGCTCGCTGGCACCGTACCGGAGAGGTACTGCCCGACTCGGTGCTGGCCGAGCTGGCCGGGCACGACGCCATCCTGCTCGGCGCCGTCGGCGACCCGACGGTCCCCCCGGGCGTGCTGGAGCGGGGCCTGCTGCTCAAGCTCCGTTTCGCCTTCGACCAGTACGTCAACCTCCGCCCGTCCCGGCTCTGGCCCGGTGTCGCCGGCCCGCTGGGCAACGTGAAGCCCGGCGAGGTCGACCTGGTCGTGGTGCGCGAGGGCACCGAGGGTCTCTACGCCGGGGCCGGTGGCTCACTGCACCGTGACACCCCCGCCGAGGTCGCCACCGAGGAGAGCCTGAACACCCGCCACGGCGTGGAGCGGGTCATCCGCGACGCGTTCGCCCGGGCCGGCCGCCGGGAGCGCCGCAAGGTCACCCTGGTGCACAAGACCAACGTGCTCACCCACGCCGGGTCGCTCTGGGCGCGCGCCTTCGACGCGGTCGCCGCCGAGCACCCGGACATCGCCACCGAGTACCAGCACGTCGACGCGGCCGCGATGTTCCTGGTCACCCAGCCGCAGCGCTACGACGTGGTGGTCACCGACAACCTGTTCGGCGACATCCTCACCGACATCGCCGCGGCGGTCACCGGCGGGATCGGGCTGGCCGCCAGCGGTTGCATCAACCCCGAGGGGGCGTACCCCTCGATGTTCGAGCCGGTACACGGCTCGGCGCCGGACATCGCCGGGCAGGGCGTCGCCGACCCGGTCGCCGCGGTCCTCTCCGCCGCGCTGCTGCTGGAGCAACTCGGGCACGCCGAGGCCGCGGCCCGGGTCAACGCGGCGGTCGCCGCCGAGCTCGCCGGCCGGACCTCGGGCGTGACGCTGCGTACCGACGAGGTCGGCGACCGGCTCGCCGCGCACGCCGTAGCCTGACCCGCCCCGGGGCCACCGGCGGCGCGCCGGTCCGGTCCGGCGCGGGCCCATTCGGGGTCCTCGATGACCCCGATCGGCGCTACCCGCTGAACGACCGTTCGGGGTAAGTTTCTGGCACAGCCATGTCGGTGTGCGATCCCGCATGCCGTTGTCCCGCAGGGAGGTCAGCGCGATGAGCGGTGGTGACAAGCTCGACTTCGAGATCCGTCCGAATCCCGCGCCGGTATCCGCCGCCGACCGGGCCGCTCTGCTGGCCAACCCCGGGTTCGGCCGGGTCTTCACCGACCACATGGTCACCGTCCGCTACGCCGACGGCAAGGGCTGGTACGACGCCCGGGTGGAGGCCCGCGGGCCGATCCCGATGGACCCGGCCAGCGCCGTCCTGCACTACGCGCAGGAGATCTTCGAAGGGCTGAAGGCGTACCGGACCGCCGACGGCGGCGTGACGATGTTCCGGCCGGACGCCAATGCCGCCCGGTTCGCCGCCTCGGCACAGCGGATGGCGATGCCGACGCTTCCGCCCGACGTCTTCGTCGACTCGCTGCACAGGCTCATCGAGGTCGACCGGGAGTGGATCCCCACCGGCGAGGACGGCAGCCTCTACCTGCGGCCGTTCATGTTCGCCAGCGAGGTCTTCCTCGGTGTCCGGCCCGCCAACGAGTACCTCTACATGGTGATCGCGTCGCCGGTCGGGGCGTACTTCACCGGCGGGGTCAAGCCGGTCACCGTCTGGGTCTCGCCGGACTACACCCGGGCCGCGCCCGGTGGCACCGGCGCGGCCAAGTGCGGCGGCAACTACGCGGCCTCACTGGCGGCGCAGGCCGAGGCCATCGAGGCCGGCTGCGACCAGGTCGTCTTCCTGGACGCGGTGGAGCGCCGGTTCGTCGACGAGCTGGGCGGCATGAACGTGTTCTTCGTCTACGACGACGACACCGTGGTGACCCCGCCGCTGACCGGCACCATCCTGCCGGGCATCACCCGCGACGCGGTCCTCACGCTGGCCGGGGCGGCCGGGCACCGCGTCGAGGAGCGGCCGGTCACGTTCGCCGACTGGCAGGCCGACGCGGCCAGCGGGCGGCTCCGCGAGGTCTTCGCCTGCGGCACCGCCGCCGTGATCACCCCGATCGGCGGGGTCCGCTTCCCGGACGGCGAGTTCCTGATCGGCGGCGGCGAGCCCGGCCGCGTGACGATGGCGCTCCGCCAGCAACTGGTCGACATCCAGCGCGGCAAGGCCACCGACCCGCACGGCTGGGTCCACAGAGTCCTCTGACGCCCACCCCCAGCCCGTTGATCCAGGTCATGCCGCCTGGATCAACGGGCTGGGGTGGGAGCGGGCGGAGCTCAGCCGAGCAGGTGGTCGCGGAGGGCGGCCAGTTGTTCGTCGGTCACGCCGGCGTGGCGCAGGTAGCCCTCGACCGAGCCGTGCCCCGCGCGGAGTTCGTCCAGGAAGATCTGCATCGCCTCGGCTGGTGAGGCGAGGAACGGCGCCGGCACGTTCACCTCGCCCACGGTGGCGGCCAGCCAGGCACTGTACCGGGCGGACGCCTCCGTGCTCAGCGCGTAGTCCGCGGCGATGTCGGCGTCGTCGACGCCCAGCACGGCGAGGGTCAGCGCGCAGACGATGCCGGTGCGGTCCTTGCCCGCGACGCAGTGCACCACCACGGGGGCGGTGGAGGAGTCCGCGATCAGCCCGACCGCCTCGGCCAGGCCGGCGGTGCCGGTCTGCGCGAGGTCGGCGTACCGGTCCGCGAGATAGCGGGCCAGGCTGACGCCCTCCTCGTGCGGCTGCTCGGCCCAGTCAGCGTGCTCCGGGTGGATGTGCCGGTAGGTCAGCCCCTGGTACGCCGGCACCCGACCGTCGCGGTCCACCTCGGCCGGACGGCGCAGGTCAATGACGGTGCGGATGCCGATCGCGGCGAACGCGTCGCGGTCCTGCTCGTCGAGGCGATGCAGCGAGTCGGAGCGGTAGAGCCGACCCCGGCGGACGGTGCGGCCGTCGTGGCCGGTGTAGCCACCGACGTCGCGGAAGTTGAAGGTCGCGGGCAGCGGAATGTGTCGGTTGTCGTCGATGGCGTCCACGCTCACACGGTAACGGCCGATGGGGTCGAGCCCCACCGGCCGTCGGGTCCGTTCGATCAGCGCGCGGTACCGGGCGGGAGCGCGCCGTACGTCTCGTCGTAGTAGCCGCCCAGCCGATCGCGGTAGGTCGGGTCGCTGTGGCTGGTCTCGTCGTACTCCGGGGCGGCCTTGATCTGGTCGCGGGTCCGGTCGACGGAGACGGTGCGCTGGTCGTGGTCGACCTGGTTGACCGTGCCGGCCGGCAGCATCACCTTCTTGCCGAAGATCCACGGGCCGGTGTCCACGACCAGGTAGCTGCCGTCCACCTCGTGGCTGGCGCTGTCGATCTTGCCGATGCCGCCGTCGGTGGCCTCGACCTTGTAGCCGACCAGGTCGGCGTCGGCCACCCCGGCCTGGTCCCGGTAGCGCCAGGGGTCGAAGGCGCCGGCCGGCGCGCCGCCGGGCACGGTGCCCTGGTCGCCGCCGCGCAGCGGGTCCGGCCCGGCGTGAGTGGCGTGCGGATCGATCCTGTCCATGCCGTTCACTCCTGACTGTCGCCGATCGTCTCGGCGTCGGTGGGGTGCGTCCTCCGAGGAGCTACCCGGCGGCCGGGGGCGGGAAACGGCGACGGGCCGACACCGCGGGTGCGGCGTCGGCCCGTCGGGCGTACCGGCTCAGGCCAGCGCGGCCTCGGCGTCCAGCGTGACGGCCGCGGCGTGCACGACGGCGGAGATCCGCAGCGCCTCGTGCACCTGTTCCCGGGTGAAGCCGCTGGCGCGCAGCCTCTTCTCGTGCGACTCCAGGCACACCCCGCAGCCGGTGATCGCCGACACGGCGAGGCACCACAGCTCGAAGTCGCCCTTGTCCACCCCGGGCCGGGCGATGATCTGCATCCGCAGCCGGGCGGGCATCGAGGCGTACTGCTCGTCGCCGATGAGGTGCTTGGCCCGGTAGTAGACGTTGGTCATCGCCATGATGGCCGCGGCGCCCTTGGCCGCCTCGACGCCCTCCGCCTTGAGGTGGCCGAGCGCCTCGGCGGCGATCTCGCGCAGTACCAGCGGATTGCGGGCGGCCACCGCGCAGGCCAGCGCGGTGCCCCAGGTCTGCACCGGGGTCAGCGTCGAGGCGCCGAGGGCGGAGCCGAGGTTGAGCCTGATGTCCTTGGCGTACTCGGGCAGGGCAGCCTTGATCGCGTCCAGACCACCGGGAGTCAGCAATGGTCCTCCTTGGGAGTGGCACAGGTGCCCCGTAACTTGATCAGTTCCAGATACTTCCTCAGGGTTGTTGTCGCCGGTGGGCGGCCAGGTGCCTTGTGAAGCCGATCACGAGCGGCGGGCTCCCCTCCCGACCCGACGGATGCCAGGTGATGGCAACCGTGCGTCAACGTCCCGCCATGTGGATTGTTCCTCCCAAAAACAGGGGAGGGGTGGCACAGTAGCGATCGTGACCAGCACCGCCCTGATTATTGCGACCTAGCGCGCCGGCCCTCCCCTCCGCCGAGCGCGCAGACCTCCCGCATCCGCGGGAGGTCTTTTTGTTGCTCCGAGAAAGGATCCTGATGACGTTCCAGGTCTTCGACACGACGTTGCGCGACGGCGCCCAGCGCGAAGGGCTCACCTACTCGGTCGTCGACAAGCTGGCCGTGGCCCGGCTGCTCGACGAGTTCGGCGTCGGCTTCATCGAGGGCGGCTGGCCGGGCGCCGTGCCCAAGGACACCGAGTTCTTCCGCAGGGCGCGCACCGAACTCGACCTGCGGCACGCCGTGCTCGTCGCGTTCGGCGCCACCCGCAAGGCCGGCGTCAAGGTCGCCGACGACCCCCAGGTGCGCGGTCTGCTGGACGCGCAGACCCCGGCGGTGGCGCTGGTCGCCAAGGCCGACATCCGGCACGTCGAGCGGGCGCTGCGCACCACCGGCGCGGAGAACCTGGCGATGGTCCACGACACCGTCGCGCACCTCGTCGGTGAGGGCCGCCGGGTCTTCGTCGACGGCGAACACTTCTTCGACGGCTACCGCCACGACCCGGCGTACGCCGCGGCCGTGGTGCAGGCCGCTCTGGCCGCCGGCGCCGAGCGGATGGTGCTCTGCGACACCAACGGCGGCATGCTGCCCTCCCAGGTGACCGCCGCGATCGTCGACCTGACCCAACGGCTCGGGGTCGACGCCGCGCTGTTCGGCATGCACGCGCAGAACGACACCGCGTGCGCCGTGGCCAACACGATCGCCGCCGTGGAGGCGGGCGTCCGGCACGTCCAGGGCACCGCCAACGGCTACGGCGAGCGGCCCGGTAACGCGGACCTCTTCGCGGTGGTCGCCAACCTCCAACTCAAGCTGGGCATGCCGGTCCTACCGGAGGGCTGCCTGGAACAGATGGTGCGGGTCTCGCACGCCATCGCCGAGATCGCCAACATCGCCCCCGACACCCACCAGGCGTACGCCGGGGCCGCCGCCTTCGCCCACAAGGCGGGGCTGCACGCGAGTGCGATCAAGGTCGACCCGTTGCTCTACAACCACGTGGACCCGTCGGTGGTGGGCAACGACATGCGGATCCTGGTGACCGAGATGGCCGGCCGGGCCAGCGTCGAGCTCAAGAGCCGCGAGCTCGGGCTGGACCTGGCCGGCCGTCCGGAGGCCCTGACCCGCGTCACCAACCGGGTCAAGGAGTTGGAGGCGGGCGGCTGGTCGTTCGAGGCCGCGGACGCCTCCTTCGAGCTGCTGGTCCGCTCCGAGCTGCCGGAGGGCCGGCCGGTCCGGCCGTTCACCCTGGAGTCCTACCGGGTGCTGGTCGAGCACCGCGAGGACGGCGCGGTCGTCTCCGAGGCGACCGTCAAGATCCGGGTACGTGGCGAGCGGGTGATCGCGACCGCCGAGGGCAACGGCCCGGTCAACGCCCTCGACGAGGCGCTGCGGGTCGGGCTGGCGCGGCACTACCCGCAGCTGCGCGACTTCGAGCTGGCCGACTACAAGGTCCGCATCCTGGAGGGCAGCCACGGCACCGGCGCGGTCACCCGGGTGCTGCTGGAGACGGCCGACGGCAGGGGCCGGGACTGGACCACCGTGGGCGTGCACCCGAACGTGGTCGAGGCCAGTTGGCACGCCCTCGTCGACGCTCTCACCTACGGGCTGGCGGAGGGCAGGGAAGGGTCGCCCACCACTCCGGCCGGCGCTCCCGGGGCGCCGGGCGGGCGCTGAGGGCGCTCGGGTCAGCCGGCCGGCAGGCCGACCGTGGCGAGGACGGGGCGGTGGTCGGTGTCGGGCAGGGCGAGCACCGTGACGGAGCGGACGGCGATGCGGCGGTCGACCAGCACGTGGTCGATGGTGACCGGCGGGATGAGATCGCCGTCGTAGGGGCCCCACGTGCCGGTCAGCCCCTCCCCGGCGGCGTCGGCGGCGTCGACGTACCCGGTGCGCAGCAGGGCCCGTAGCGGGCCGTGGTCGAGGGTGGCGTTGAAGTCCCCGGCGAGGATCCGCAGGCCACCGTCCGGGGTGGCCGGTGGCTGTGCGACGAGGTCGGCGCGCCAGGCGTCGACCTGGTCCAGCGCGTACGGCGCCGAGGGGTGGACGGACTCGACGCGTACCGGTGGCGCCCCGGGGACGGCCAGCGTTCCGTACGCCTGGCTGAAGCCCCACCCGCCGCGGTTGTGCCGGACGCCGGGGTCGGTGATGGGCCACCGCGAGTAGAGCCCGGACCCGGGTGTGCCGGTCGCCGGGTTGAGCTGTCGGTGGGGCAGCAGCTGGTCGAGGCCCAGTCGATCCAGGGCGGCCTGCGCGTCCGGGGTGAACTCCTGCACGGTGAGCACATCCACCCGGTGCCGCCGGACCAGCTCGACCAACGACCGCGCGTCGGCCGAGCCGGCGAGCAGGTTGGCGGTGAGCAGACGCACGGTGGGCCCGGCCACCGTCGGCTGCGGGGCGGCCAGCGCCCGGGGTGTCACCACGCCGAGCAGCGCCACCGTGGCCAACGCCGCGACCGCCGCCGGCCACCAGCGCCGGAGGGCGAGGGTGAGGGCCAGTGCCAGCACGCTCCAGCCCGCGACGTACGGCGTGAAGGCGAGCGCCTGCACCAGCGGCCCCCGGTCCAGGCCGGCCAGCCGGGCGACGGCCCAGGCGGCGGTCGGGACGACCGCCGACCAGGAGAGCACCGTACGGAGCCGGTCGGGGCGCCGGATCGGCGCGGGCGGAGCGTCGATGATCACGGCAATAGCGTAGCGGAACAACTTTCGCTATTTCGTGAATGGTGATGGGCTCACATTTCACTATTATCTGACAACTGACCGACAGCCCGACAAAGTGAGATCAACTATTGACGCTCGGCTTTTTCCAATGCTACGTTCCACCTGGCCCAAACGACGCAACTCTGAGTAGTAATCCCAGCTCAGAGCCGGAGCTAGATCGTCGAGAATCGACCTCACCAGGTGCGCGTGAGAGTGCTTCTTCCGGTTTGATTGCGGTCGTCCACCCATTTATAGGCAGTCATCCGTCCCGCCCCGCGGGTCGGCCGAATCCGCACGGTCACACAAGGGGGACCTGTCATGAAAACATCCTTCCGACGCAAGGCGGCAGCCGTCACATTCGCCGTCCTGGCGCTCAGCCTGGCCGGTGGGGGCATCGCTATCGCGCAGCCGTCGGCGAAGGCGCCGCAGGAGGCTGCCCAGCCGGCTGCCCGCGGCACGAACGCCCAACCGCCGGTGACGGCGGAGTCCGCCCGTAAGGCGAAGGCCGCGCTGAAGGCCAACTCGACGCTCCTCGCCAGCACCAACATCGTCGTCGTCAACGCCAACGGCACCAAGGCGCGCGGCGTCGGCACCGTGATCAAGTACGGCCCCGGCCAGTACGAGGTCCAGGTCGGCTACACCGTCACCTCCGGCGTCTTCGTGGCCACCATCGGTCGCGGGGACGCGTGCTGCGTTCCGCCGCCGGGCGAGATCTCCGTCGCACCCCGGCTGAGCACGCCGAACGCGGTCTTCGTGCAGACCCGCAACTCGGCCGGTACACCGACCGACCTGGGCTTCCACCTGGTCATCCACACCCCCTGACAGCACGGGTGCCGGCCCTGGTGGGCCGGCACCCGGTCGTCCGAACGAAGCCGCCGGCCCGGCCGGCGGCTTCGTCGTGCACCCGGTCTGCCGCCGATCGCGTAGCTCGTGCCGTTCCGGGCAGTTGTCCCCTGATCAGGCACTTCCTACCGAGCGAGGCCACCCCGGCGACTTCGGCACCGATAATCCGACGTTTGCCGGCTGCCGCCCCGGGAAGCAAGCACCGTGACGGACATCTCGGACACCCTGGCCAGCATGCCCAGCTCGGTCGATCCCGAGCAGAGCGGCGTCGAGCTGGAACAGACCCTCTTCGAGGTCAAACGCGTGATCGTGGGGCAGGATCGGCTCGTCGAGCGCCTGCTCACCGCCCTGGTCGCCAACGGGCACTGCCTCCTGGAGGGGGTCCCCGGCGTGGCCAAGACACTGGCCGCGCAGACCCTCGCCACCGTGGTCGGCGGCACCTTCTCCCGGATCCAGTTCACCCCGGACCTGGTCCCCTCCGACATCGTCGGCACCAGGATCTACCGGGCCTCCCAGGAGACCTTCGACGTCGAACTCGGCCCGATCATGGCCAACCTGGTGCTGGCTGACGAGATCAACCGCGCGCCGGCCAAGGTCCAGTCGGCGTTGCTGGAGGCGATGGCGGAGCGGCAGGTCTCCATCGGCGGGCGCAGCTGGCCCGTCCCGGCGCCGTTCCTGGTGCTGGCCACCCAGAACCCCATCGAGTCCGAGGGGGTCTACCAGCTCCCGGAGGCGCAGCGCGACCGGTTCCTGATGAAGGTGGTCGTGGACTACCCGAGCGACGCCGACGAGCTGGCCATCCTCTACCGGATGAGCACCGACCGGCCCAGCCCGCGCCGGGTGCTCGACGCGCAACGGCTGCTGGACCTCCAGGCCCGGGCGGAGCGGGTCTTCGTCCACCACGCGCTGGCCGAGTACGTGGTCCGGCTCATCCTCGCCACCCGTGATCCGGGCCGGTTCGGTCTGCCGGAGATCGCGCCGCTGCTGGCGTACGGGGCCAGCCCCCGGGCCACCCTCGGCCTGGTCGCGGCCGCCCGGGCACAGGCCCTGCTGCGCGGGCGGGAGTACGTGCTGCCCGAGGACGTCCGGGAACTGGCGGTGGACGTCCTCGCCCACCGGCTGGTGCTCTCCTTCGACGCCGTGGCCGACGGCGTGTCGGCCGAGAGCGTGGTCCGCCGCCTGGTGGAGGCGGTGCCGCCGCCCCGGCTGGCCACCGGGCACCCGCAGCAGACCCAGGACCTGGCCGCGGCATGAGGCGCACGAGCACCGGGCCGGCGGACCCCGGCCTGGCCGAGCTGGCTCCGGACCAGCGGCTGCGCCGCCTGGAGCTGACCGTCACCCGCAGGCTGAACGGCCTGCTGCACGGCCAGTACCGCGGCCTGCTGCCCGGGCCGGGCAGCGAGCCGGCCGGCAGCCGGGAGTACCGGCCGGGTGAGGACGAGGTCCGCCGGATGGACTGGGCCGTGACGGCCCGAACCGCCGTGCCGCACGTCCGGCAGGTGGACGCCGACCGTGAACTGACCACCTGGCTGCTGGTCGACTCCAGCGCCAGCATGGAGTTCGGCACCGCCGAGCTGGACAAGCGGGAGCTGGCAGTCGCGGCCGTCGCCGCGGTGGGCTTCCTCACCGCCGGTGTCGGCAACCGGCTCGGCGCTCAGGTGCTGCGCGCCGACGGGGTGCGTCGCTTCCCGGCCCGCAGCGGGCGTACCCATCTGCTCGGCCTGCTCCGCGCGCTGCTGGCCGCTCCGCGCGCCACCGGGCCGGGCGACGGGCCGGGGCGAGCGCCGTCGGTCGGGGCACCGGAGCTGACCGACGGGCTGGCCGCCCTGCACCGGGTCGCCAACCGGCGCGGCCTGGTCGTGGTGGTCTCCGACTTCCTCGACGGCCTGCCCGACGACCCCGACCAGCCGCCGCCCTGGGAACGGACCCTGCGCCGGCTGTCCGTCCGGCACCAGGTGCTGGCGATCGAGGTGACCGACCCGCGCGAGCTGGAGTTGCCGGACGTCGGTTTGATCACCCTGGTCGACCCGGAGACCGGCCGCCGCCGGGAGGTGTGCACATCGGACCGTCGGCTGCGGGAGCGGTACGCCGCGGCCGCCGCCGCCCAGCGGGAGCAGGTCCACCAGGCACTGCGCCGCAGCGCGGCCACCCACCTGGCGCTGCGCACCGACCGGGACTGGAGTGCCGACATCGTGCGGCACGTGCACGCCCAGCGCCGGCTGGCCGCCGCGCCGGTCGGCGCCGTCCGGGGAGGTGCCGCGTGACCTGGCAGTCGCCGCTGCGACTCTGGCTGCTGCTCGGCGTGCTCGCCCTGGTCGTCGCGTACCTGGTGATGCAGCGGAGCCGCAGCCGGTACGCGGTCCGCTTCACCAACCTGCGGCTGCTGGACCGGGTGGCGCCGGAGCGGCCGGCCTGGCGTCGGCACGTACCGGCCGGGCTGTTCCTGGCCATGCTGGCGCTGCTCGTGGTCGGCTTCGCCCGGCCCACCGCCGAGGTCCAGGTGCCCCGGGAACGCGCCACGGTGATGGTGGCGGTGGACGTGTCCACCTCCATGCTCGCCACCGACGTGGACCCGGACCGGCTGGCGGCGGCCAAGCAGGCGGCCCGGCGCTTCGTCGAGAGCCTGCCCGACGAGTTCAACGTGGGCCTGGTCGCGTTCGCCGGCAGCGCCGCCGTGCTGGTGCCACCCGGCACCGACCGCGACGCCCTGGACGAGGGGATCGACCGGCTCGTCGAGGGGGCGACGGGGGTGCAGGGCACCGCCATCGGCGAGGCCATCAACACCTCACTCGGTGCCGTCAAGGCCCTGGACAGCCAGGCCGCGAAGGAGCCGCCGCCGGCCCGGATCATCCTGCTCTCCGACGGGGCGAACACGTCCGGAATGGACCCGATGGAGGCGGCGGCGGACGCGGTGGCCGCGAAGGTGCCGGTGCACGCCATCTCCTTCGGCACCCCCTCCGGCTTCGTGGACCGGGGCGGACGGCCGATCCAGGTGCCGGTCGACGGGCAGACCCTCAAGGCGGTCGCCGACGAGACCGGCGGGATGTTCCACGAGGCCGGCAGCAGCGAGGAACTGCGGGCCGTCTACGACGACATCGGGAGTTCCGTCGGCTACCGCACCGAGCGGCAGGACATCTCGGCCCGGTTCATCGGCCTCGGACTGGTCTTCGCGATGGGCGCCGCCGCCGGCTCGATGCGCTGGTTCTCCCGGCTGCCCTGACCCGCCGCGCAACGACCTCGACCGGAAGGAGTACGCATGGCAGTGCAGACCGGACTGGGCGAACCGCGCGGTCCCTGGTTCATCTCGCCGGAACTCGACCCGGACGGGCGCGGGTGGTGGGACGCGCCCGGTTCGGGCCGGGAACCCGGTGGCCGGCGGCCGGGACGACTGCTCGCCGCGCTCGCCGTGGTGGCGCTCTCCGCCGTCTCGGGGGCCGTGGCCGGTGGCGTGGTGGCCAGCCGGGACGGCGTCCCGGGGGAGGCCGCCGCGTCGGCCGCCCCGGTGCCGGCCGAGCTGGTGACCGCCGCCCAGCGGACCGTGCCCGGGGTGGTGTCGGTGCTGGCCGGCGGGACGAACGGCGGCTCCGCGACCGGCTCCGGGTTCGCCGTGGACGACGAGCAGCACCTGATCACCAACGACCACATCCTGGCCAAGGGTGGCGGCGGACCGGTGACGGTGGAACTCCCCGACGGCCGCCGGTTCGCCGCCGAGGTGGTCGGCCGGGAACCGCGCAGCGACCTGGCGGTGCTGAAGGTGCCGCCGTCGGCCGGGCTGGCCCCGTTGCCGCTGGCGAAGCCGGGCGCGACGCGGGTCGGTGAGCCGGTGCTCGCGGTGGGCTCGCCGCTCGGTCTATCGGGAACGGTCACCGCGGGCATCGTCAGCGCCCTGGACCGGCAGGTGCGGTTGGGCAACAACCGGCACAGCGCCGTGCAGACCGACGCCTCCATCAACCCCGGCAACTCGGGCGGACCGCTGGTCAACGCTCGTGGAGAGGTGGTCGGGGTGAACACCGCGATCGCCACCATCGACGGCAACGGATCCATCGGCATCGGCTTCGCCATTCCGATCGACCAGGTGCAGCAGACCGCCGACACGATCATCGGCAAGGGCGGCTGAGCTGCCCGGACGGCCGGGAGGAGGGCGCTGGGATCACCAGCGGTGTCGGATATCCGGCCCGAGAGCATCGGGCCATGGAAATATCACTCTGTATATGGATACTGGCGGAGGTGGAGCGTCCTCTTCTCACGGTCCTCCTGCTGGTGGGCCTGGTCATCGGATGTGCAGTGGGGTCGGCGTACGCCCGCGCGCGGCGTGGGTGGAGTGACTACCAGACCGTCAAGAAATCGGTGCCGGGTGCCCGCCGTGGCGCCTGGCTCCTGATCCGGGGGGTCGCGACCAAGGCCGGCGTGATCGCGCTGCTTCTGGTCGGTGCGGTGGCGTACGCCGCGGTCGGCTCCGACGACGAGACCGCCGGCCCGGCGCCCAGTCCGTCGGCGACGCAGAGTGAACCGCCGCACCGCTGACCCCCGGAGCGCCGGTGCGGGTTAGCCTCGGGGCGTGGACGACGGACTGCGGGTGACCGACCGGTGGGTCGTCCCTGCCGGAGAGCTGCGGGAGCGTTTCTCCCGCTCGTCCGGGCCGGGTGGGCAGGGCGTCAACACCGCCGACTCCCGGGTGGAACTGAGCTACGACCTCGCCAACTCGCCGGCCGTGCCCGAGTCGGTCCGGTCGCGGGCGCTGGCCCGGCTGGCCAACCGCCTGGTGGACGGGGTGCTGACGATCGCGGCCAGCGAGCATCGGGCGCAGCTGGCCAACCGCGAGGCCGCGCGCGAGCGGATGCTCGCCCTGCTGCGGGAGGCCGCGTCGCCCCCGCCGCCGCCGCGGCGGCCGACCCGCCCCTCGCGGGGCGCCAAGGAGCGCCGGCTGGCCGAGAAGAAGCGTCAGTCGCAGCGCAAGCGCGACCGCCGGGCCGACGGCGAATAAAGAACAGCACCCCTCTTCCGGCGGGCCCTCCGACTATCGACTGACAGAATCTGGCATCTGTCAGCCCAAGGATGTACGCTCAACGGGTCACCCCAGGAGAGGAAGACTCATGGACACCCGCAACCTCGGCACCACCGGCCCCACCGTCTCCGCGCTCGGGCTCGGCCTGATGGGCATGTCCGACCTCTACGGCGCCGCCGACGAGGCCGAGAGCATCGCCACCATCCACGCCGCGCTGGACGCCGGCATCACCTTGCTGGACACCGGCGACTTCTACGGGATGGGCCACAACGAGATGCTGCTGCGCGACGCGCTGCGCGGCCGCAACCGGGACGACGCCGTCATCAGCGTCAAGTTCGGCGCGCTGCGCGACGTCGAGGGCGGTTGGAACGGCATCGACCTCCGACCCGCCGCCATCAAGAACTTCCTGGCGTACACCCTGCGCCGGCTCGGCACCGACCACGTCGACATCTACCGCCCCGCCCGGCTCTCGCCGGACGTGCCGGTGGAGGACGTGGTGGGCACCATCGCCGAGCTGGTCAAGGCCGGCCACGTCCGGCACATCGGCCTGTCCGAGGTGAGCGCCGAGACGCTGCGCCGGGCGCACGCCGTGCACCCGATCACCGACCTCCAGATCGAGTACTCGCTGATCTCCCGCGACCCGGAGGCCGAGATCCTGCCCACGGCCCGTGAGCTGGGCGTCGGGGTCACCGCCTACGGCGTGCTGTCCCGGGGCCTGATCAGCGGCCACTGGACGGCGCAGCGGGAGACCGCCGGCACCGACTTCCGCAGCCACCTGCCCCGGTTCGCCGGCGCCAACCTGGACCGCAACCTGGCCCTGGTGGACGCCCTGCGCGTCATCGCCGAGACGCGGGGCGTCACCGTGGCCCAGATCGCCATCGCCTGGGTGCTCACCCGGGGCGACAACATCGTGCCCCTGATCGGCGCCCGTCGCCGGGAGCGGCTCACCGAGGCGCTCGGCGCCGCGGCGGTCACCCTGACCGAGGCGGACCTGGCCGCGATCGAGGCCGCAGTCCCGGCGGGCGCGGCCGCTGGCGCCCGCTACGACGAGGCGCAGATGGCACACCTGGACAGCGAGCGGGCATGACCGCCCGGCCGTGGCGCGACCGCCGGCCGGGGGCCGCGCCACGGCCGTCCGCGCCGTCAGGGAGGCTGGAGGAATGAGCGACGCCACCGCCCTGACGGCCGACCGCATCCTCGACACCGCCGAGGAGGTGCTGCGCCGGTACGGGCCGGCCAAGGCCACCGTGCTGGACGTCGCCCGCGCGCTGGGCGTCAGCCACGGCAGCGTCTACCGGCACTTCGCCAGCAAGGCGGCGCTGCGCGAGGCGGTCGCCGAACGCTGGCTGGCCCGGGTCTCCACCCCGCTGATCGAGGTGGCCACCGGCCCCGGCCCGGCACCGCAGCGGCTGCGCCGGTGGCTGGCCGAGCTGAGCGGCACCAAGCGCCGGATGGCCCGGGAGGACCCGGAGCTGTTCGACAACTTCCACCAGCTCGCCACGCTCTCCGAGGGCGCGGTCGCCAACCACCTGGAGGTCCTCGCCGGGCAGCTCAGCCTGATCGTCGCCGACGGGGTGGCGGCCGGCGAATTCACCGTGCCCGACCCGGCGGTGGCCGGCCGGGCGCTGTTGCAGGCAACCGCCCGGTTCCACCACCCGGCGCACCGCGCCGAGTGGAGCGAGCCGGGCCTCGACGACGACATGGCGGCGGTCGTCGCGCTGCTCATCGACGGCCTGCGTACCCGCCCCGGGAGCTGACCCGGGCGCCGCCGGTCAGGCCGGGACGGCCGCGAGCAGCCGGTCGCGCAGCACCGCGGCCCGGTCGGCGAACCCGCGCTGCGCGGCGGCGTACTCCGCCCGACCCTCCGGCGTCTCCACCCGCACCGGCGGATGACCGAGCGCCGCCAGGTCGTACGGGCTGGCCCGCATGTCCAGCGTGCGGATCTCCCGGGCCAGCGCGAAAGCGTCGGCCACCAGCTCCGAGCTGACCAGCGGGGAGAGCTTGTACGCCCACTTGTACAGATCCATGTTGGCGTGCAGGCAGCCCGGCTGCTCGTTCGCGTGCTGGGTCTCCCGCGTCGGGGTGAGCAGATTCAACGGCCGGGCCGGTGCCGTGAAGAACCGGAACGCGTCGAAGTGGCTGCACCGTACGCCCCGCTCCTCGACGACCGCCGCGGTCCGCTCCGGGTCCAGCCGCAGCGGCCAGGCGTTGTGGCGCAGCTCCTCGCGGGTCTGCCGGTAGACCATGGCCCACTCGTGCATCCCGAAGCAGCCGAAGTGCGGCGCCCGCCCGGCGGTGGCCGCCAGCAGCGAACGGATCCAGCCGATCGACTCGCCGCGCCGCGCGCGTACCGCCTCGGTGTCGAGGGTGACCCCGGCGTCGGTGGCGCGGTAGTCCCGCCCGAACTCGGCGGGATCCGCACCGCGCAGCTCGACCCCGGCACCCGGGTGCCAGCGACGCAGCTGGGCCGGACGGTGCGAGTAGTAGGTGAACAGGAAATCGGCCACCGGGTGCCGCTCGCCGCGGTGCCGGCGGGCCAGGTGCGGGGCCAGCCAGACGTCCACCCGCTCCTCGTGGGCCTGGCGGCGGGCCTGCCAGTCCGCCACGTCGAGCACGGCGGGGGCGAGGGCGGCGGTCACGCACCCCAGGGTACGACCGCCGCCCGCCCCTCGGTCAGGGCATGTCCACCCGGACGCCGGCGGAGAACACTCCGCTGCGCAATTCCAACTGCTTGGGCGGATCCCGCCCGTCGACGGTGAAGACCAGCGGGAGCACCACCCGACTGCCGGCGGCCACCGGATCGGCGAAGACGTCCCGACCCAGGTTCGCGGCCCTGGTGGCCGACTCGTCGGCGCTGACCCAGCGCCCACCGGGCAGGTAGGCCCGCTGCAGCTGGCCGTGCCACGGCTGGTGGTCGCCCGTGAGATTGCGCACGCCCACCGTGGCCTGGCAGCGTCGGCCTGCGGCCGGAGCCGCACCACCGTCGGCCGGCCGGGCGGCGCCGGCCGCACCGCACGACATCCCGTACACGGTGAACTCGAACGCCGTCTCCCGCAGCGGCACACCCAGCGGACCGGAGACCCCGGTGCCCATCCACGCGCCGCTGGTCGGCTGCTTCTGGGTGTCGATCGCCGCGACCCGCCGGGTCGCCGTCCAGCCCGCCGCGCCGAGCACTCCGGCCAGCACGACCACGGCCGCTCCCACCAGCAACCAGACCGGCGGGGTACGCCGCCGCCCCGCCGGGGTCGGCGCGGCCGGGCGCGGGTAGATCGTTCCGCGTCCACCGTCGGGTCCACGGTCGGCGGCCAGGGCGGCGGCCGTCACCCGACGCCCGCGCCGCCGTCGCCACACCAGGGCCAGACCGGCGACGATCAGCAGCAGGACGGCCACGCCGGCCAGCAGCACCGGGATCCGCCGCCAGGGCGGCGCCTCGGTGACCTCGGCGGCGGGTGTCGCCGCCCCCTGCCAGGTGGCCGTGGCGCAGTCGTACGGCCGGCTGCCGTCACTGGTGAAGGCGCAGGCCGGCGCGGTCAGCGCCTGACCGGGCGCGGTCGCGGTGAGCGCCGTGCCCAGCGTGGTGGTGCTGTGCGCGGGCAGCCTCAACCGCCAGGTCACCTCGGCGGTGGATCCGCCGGCACGGGTGGAACGGCCGCCCGCGGTGATCGAGGTGGCCGACGAGCCGGGTGGCAGCTCCTGGCGCACGGTGGTGTCGACCGGCGAGTTGCCCACGTTGCGCACGTGGATCCGGTATCGCGGCGCGGGGCTGCTCTCCGGGGCGACCGCCACCGTGACCGGCGGCGCGGGCGTCGACGCCGGTGTCCTGGGGGGCGGCGCCACCGCCGGTGGCGCCGAGGGTGGGGTGGGCGGCGTGGTCGCCGAGGGCGCCCGTGCTGCCACCGCCACCGGTTGCGGCGTGGTGACCGCCGGTGGCGGCACGGCCGCCGTCGGTGGCGGCGTGGCCGCTGCCGGTCGGGCCGTGGCCGCTGATGGTTGTGGCGTTACGGCCGGTGGTCGTGGCGCGGCCGCCGCCTCCGGGGCCGCCGCCGGCAGGGCCGGTACGGCGGCGAGGATGCCGAGGCAGTGCACGAACACTGCGAGGGCTCTGTGGTGTCGTGTCGATGCAGGCATACGAACGAACCTCCGGAGCCGACGCTAGGGGTGCCCTCCCTCCGTGCGGGTACGAAGTCGGGAAGCCCGCCCCGGCCGTCGTCGCCTCGGGTAGGGTGGCCCGCCCTGACGGGTTGAGCACACCTGGCAGCCCGTCCTGGCCGGCAGGCCCGCCGACGGGGCTAGATTGACCAGGTGCGTATCGCTCGTTTCGCTCATGCCAAGGGAATGTCGTTCGGGGTCGTCGAGGGCGAGCCGGAGGCCGGGCCGCAGGGCCTGACCATCGCCGAGATCGAGGGCCACCCGTTCGGCCAACTGTCCTTCAGTGGGGCCCGCTGGGCCCTCTCCGACGTCCGACTGCTCTCGCCGATCCTGCCCAGCAAGGTGGTCTGCGTCGGTCGCAACTACGCCGACCACGCCGCCGAGCACGGCAACGAGGTGCCCAAGGAGCCGTTGCTCTTCCTCAAGCCGTCCACCTCGGTGATCGGCCCCCGGGACGCCATCCGGCTGCCGATCTTCTCCAAGCAGGTCGAGCACGAGGCGGAACTCGCGGTGGTGATCGGAGCGCCGGGAGCGCGCCGGGCCGACCGCGCCGCCGCCGAGCGGGCCATCTTCGGCTACACCTGCGCCAACGACGTCACCGCGCGGGACCTCCAGCGCTCGGACGGGCAGTGGACCCGGGCCAAGGGCTTCGACTCGTTCTGCCCGATCGGTCCGTGGATCACCACGGGGCTGGACGTCTCCGACCTGGAGATCCGGTGTGAGGTGGGCCGCAACCCGGAGGAGATGGAGGTACGCCAGCTCGGCCGGACAAAGGACATGGTCTTCGACGTCCCGGGTCTGGTGTCGTACATCTCGCACGTGATGACTCTGCTGCCCGGTGACGTGGTGCTGACCGGCACGCCGGCGGGGGTTAGCCCGCTCGTCGAGGGGGATACCGTCACCGTGCGGATCGAGGGGATCGGCGAGCTCAGCAACACGGTGGTCCCCGTCGCCTGATCCGTTCGATGCCCCTGTTTCCGCAGCTCACAGGCGGTTCGGGGGGATCGGATTTGGCCTGCCGGCACCGGGAGGGTAAAGTTCACTCCCGGCGCCGCAAGGGGCCAATGGGGTATGGGGTAATTGGCAGCCCGACTGATTCTGGTTCAGTTAGTCTAGGTTCGAGTCCTGGTACCCCAGCGCAGCTGGGATTCGCGAGAATCCCGGACGCTGGATTCTGACGGAGTTCGACTCCGCCCCTCCGGGGGCGGAGAGTGGTCTTCGGTAGAGTGCAGCTCCTCCGCCCGCGAGGGTGGGGGAGCAGAACTAGTTCTGGCCCCGTCGTCTAGTGGCCCAGGACGCCGCCCTCTCAAGGCGGTAGCGCCGGTTCGAATCCGGTCGGGGCTACATCTGTGCACAGCCCGTCTCACCTGGTGAGGCGGGCTGTTTCGTGTCCCGCCCCGCCCTCCGGCCCCGCCCCCGGCCACGCACCCCATGCCGACCGCTCAAGACGGTGCCGCTAGACTACAAGCCGCACCGCTCGCGAGAGCGGTGAAGCAGGAAAGTTCTGGCCCCGTCGTCTAGTGGCCCAGGACGCCGCCCTCTCAAGGCGGTAGCGCCGGTTCGAATCCGGTCGGGGCTACAACGAAAGGCTCGTCTCGCTTCGCGAGACGAGCCTTTCCCGTCCCACCCCGGTCCCCGGTCCCCGCCCCCGGCCCCCGCCCCCCTCTCCGTCGATCATGAAGTTATTGCCACCGGCATCGGCGCGTCTTGGCAATAACTTCATGATCAACGGGGGGAAGTTGGCGGGCGGGGGGTCGGGGTGGGGGTGGGGTTAGAGGCCGGAGAGGCGTTGGCCGGCTCGTACGACTGCCATGGCGTGGCGTTCGCCGGGGCGGCGGCCCAGGCGCTCGATCGGGCCGGAGATGCTGACCGAGGCGATCACCCGGCCGGTGCGGTCGCGGATCGGGGCGGAGACGCTCGCCACACCGGCCTCGCGCTCGGCGACGCTCTGCGCCCAGCCACGGCGGCGGACCTCCGCCAGGGTGCGACCGGTGAACTTGCTGCGCGGCAGCAGCGGCATCACCGCCTCCGGCGGCTCCCACGCGAGCAGGATCTGGGCCGCCGAACCGGCGGTCATCGGCAGCACGGAGCCGACCGGCACGGTGTCCCGCAGACCGCTGGCGCGCTCCGCCGCCGCCACGCAGATCCGCTCGTCGGCGCGGCGCAGGTAGAGCTGCGCACTCTCGCCGGTGGCGTCGCGCAGTGCGGACAGCAGCGGCTCGGCGGCGGTCAGCAGGACGTCGGGCGCGGCGTTGGCCAGCTCGCCCAGCCGGGGGCCCGGGCGCCATCGGCCCTGGGTGTCCCGGACCAGCATCCGGTGGATCTCCAGTGCCTGTGCCAGCCGGTGCGCAGTGGCCCGGGGCAGCTTCGTACGGTCAACGAGTTCGGCCAGGCTGGCGCCGTCCACGCAGGCGGCCAGGATGACCACCGCCTTGTCGAGAACGCCGACACCGCTCATACTGTGTCCCACAAGCCGAAACTTACCTCCCAGAATTTAGGATGTCCAGATGGTGGGAGTCACTCCTGAGCCGAGGACCCTGGCCGAGAAGGTCTGGGACGCGCACGTCGTACGGTCCGCCGCTGGTGAGCCGGACCTGCTCTTCATCGACCTGCACCTGCTGCACGAGGTGACCAGCCCGCAGGCGTTCGACGGGCTGCGGCTCGCCGGGCGCCGGGTGCGCCGTACCGACCTGACCCTCGCGACCGAGGACCACAACACACCGACCGGGTACGCCGATCCGGCGTTCCGGCTCCGCCGCGGTGACCTGCTCACCATCGCGGACCCGACGTCGCGGACCCAGATCGAGACGCTGCGCCGCAACTGCGCCGAGTTCGGGGTGCGGCTGCACCCGCTCGGCGACGACAACCAGGGCATCGTGCACGTGATCGGCCCGCAGCTCGGGCTCACCCAGCCGGGCATGACGATCGTCTGCGGCGACTCGCACACCGCCACGCACGGCGCGTTCGGGGCGCTCGCCTTCGGCATCGGCACCAGCGAGGTGGAGCACGTGCTGGCCACCCAGACGCTGCCGCAGAGCCGCCCGAAGACCATGGCCGTGAACGTCACCGGTCAGCTCGCCCCCGGAGTCACCGCCAAGGACCTGGTGCTCGCGCTGATCGCCCAGGTCGGCACCGGCGGCGGTCGCGGGCACATCGTCGAGTACCGCGGCGAGGCCATCCGCTCCCTCTCCATGGAGGGTCGGATGACGATCGCCAACATGTCCATCGAGTGGGGTGCCAAGGCCGGCATGATCGCGCCGGACGAGACCACCTTCGCGTACCTCAAGGGTCGCCCGAACGCGCCGCGGGGCGCGGACTGGGACGCGGCCGTGGCGTGGTGGCGGACGCTGCCCACCGACGAGGGCGCGCGCTTCGACGCCGAGGTGACCCTGGACGCCAGCCGGATCACCCCGTTCGTCACCTGGGGCACCAACCCGGGGCAGGGGGCGCCGCTGAGCGCGCCGGTGCCGGACCCGGAGGAGTTCGCCACCGACTCGGAGCGCGCAGCGGCCCGCCGCGCTCTGGAGTACATGGACCTGCGCGCCGGCACCCCGTTGCGCGAGCTGCCCATCGACGTGGTCTTCGTGGGTTCCTGCACCAACGGCCGCCTGGAGGACCTCCGGGCCGCCGCCGACGTGCTGCGCGGCCACAAGGTCGCCGACGGGGTCCGGATGCTCGTGGTGCCCGGCTCCGCCGCAGTTCGGGAGGCGGCCGAGGCCGAAGGGCTGGACAAGGTCTTCGCCGACGCCGGTGCCGAGTGGCGGTTCGCCGGCTGCTCCATGTGCCTGGGGATGAACCCGGACACGCTGAAGCCGGGCGAGCGCTCCGCCTCCACGTCCAACCGCAACTTCGAGGGCCGTCAGGGCCGGGGTGGGCGTACCCACCTGGTTTCCCCGCCGGTCGCCGCCGCCACCGCCGTGGTCGGCCGGTTGGCCGCCCCCGCCGACCTGTAGAAGGGACTGAGGAGATGGAGTCGTTCACCACCCACACCGGGACGGCCGTGCCGCTGCGGCGTTCCAATGTGGACACTGATCAGATCATTCCCGCCGTGTACCTCAAGCGGGTGACCCGGACCGGTTTCGCCGACGGGCTGTTCAGCGCCTGGCGCGAAGATCCGGCATTCGTGCTCAACGATCAATCGTATTCCGGGGCGTCGATCCTCATCGCCGGCCCGGAGTTCGGCACCGGCTCCTCCCGCGAGCACGCCGTCTGGGCCTTGCGGGACTGGGGCTTCCGGGTGGTCGTGGCCCCGCGCTTCGGCGACATCTTCCGCGGCAACGCACTCAAGGAGGGCCTGCTGCCGGTCGAGTTGGAATTGAAAGCCGTCGAAGAATTGTGGGACCTGGTCGAGGCCGATCCGCGCACCCCGATCACCGTCGACCTGACCGCCCGCCAGCTGCGGGCCGGGGACGCCACCTGGTCGTTCCCACTGGACGACTTCAGCAGGTGGCGGTTGCTGGAGGGCCTGGACGACATTGGACTCACCCTTCGGCACGCCGCCGACATCGACGCGTACGAGAAGAGCCGGCTGCCGTTCCTGCCGTCGGTGGCATAGCCGTACGCCCGATCGCACACCGGATTCCACCCCCATCGGTCCAACCGGTGGGGGTGAATCCGTTACGACACAAGGGCTTTTTTCCACCGAATGTTTGTGTCCCGGCAGCACAGGGCATACCGTGCGCGCAGAATGGCTCGCGACGAGTCAGTTGCACAATCGGGAGGAAGTCGTGAACAAGGCCGAGCTCATCGAGGCGCTCGCCGTTCGCCTGGGGGACCGGAAGACGGCGACGAACGCCCTCGAGGCGGTCCTCACCGAGGTCCAGGCGGCGGTCACCAAGGGCGAGAAGGTGGCGATCACCGGATTCGGAGCATTCGAAAAGCGTGTGCGTGGTGCGCGAACAGCGCGCAACCCGCGTACCGGCGAGGCGGTGAAGGTCAAGAAGACGTCCGTGCCGACCTTCCGCGCTGGCGCCGGGTTCAAGGAGATGGTGGCCAGCGGCAAGGTGCCGAAGGCCGCGGCACCGACGAAGAAGACCGCCACCGCGGCGGCCAAGACCACCGGCGCAAAGGCGGCGGGCACCAAGGCTGCCGGGACCAAGGCGGCGGGCGCCAAGGCGGCGGGCACCAAGGCCACCGCCACCAAGGCGGCCAGCAAGAAGACCGCCCCGGCCAAGGCGAGCAAGACCACCACGGCGACCAAGACGGCCGCCAGCAAGAAGACCGCCCCGGCCAAGGCGAGCAAGACCACCACGGCGACCAAGACGGCCGCCAGCAAGAAGACCGCCCCGGCGAAGAAGACCGCCGCGGCGACCAGGTCGACCGCGGCGAAGAAGACCACCGCGACGGCGAGCAAGAGCGCGGCGGCCAAGAAGGCGCCGGCGAAGAAGGCACCGGCCAAGAAGGCGGCCAGCAAGCGCTGATAGACCCGCAGGAAAGGGCGTCCACCCGTAGGGTGGGCGCCCTTTCGGCGCTACCACACCGTTGACCGGGCCGATGGGCACGCGCAGAATCGCCGTGCCGGCCCCCTCCGCCGGTCCGCCGACGGGAAGAGGGCGCCGGTGCGCTACCGCCACCTCACCACCGGATCGCTCGCGCTGGGCGTCATCCTGCTCATCGACGTGCTGCGGGTCTGGCTGCCCGGCATCATCACCATCTTCGGTCAGGCCGCGTCCACTCCGGCCGAGTTGATGGGCGCGTTCGCCCTCGGCTGGTTCCTGCTCGCGCTGGCCGCACCGGCGCTGGTCCGGCGGGTGGGCGCCCGCCCGGTCACCGTCGTCGCGGCCGTCGTGCTGGCTGCCGCCCGGCTCGCGCTCACCGCCACCCCCGGCGGACGTCCGCAGCTCTGGTTGGCCACCGCCGGGCTGCTCGCCGGTCTGGTCTGGCTCGTCGGCGTCGCCGCCCGCACCGATGCGCCGGTGCCGGGGCTGGCGCTGGGGTTGGCGGCCAACGCGGCCGTACACGCGCTGCTGGACACCCATGACCTGGTCTGGCGGGGCGACTGGGTGGGCTGGCTGCTCAGCGTCGTCGCGGTTGCCCTGTTCCTGCTCGGGACGGCGCTGCCCAGCGAGCCGGCCGGTTCCGGCGGTGCGAGGGCCTGGCTGCTGGCCGGGCCGGCGCTGCTGCTCGCCGGGATGGTGGCACTCGCCCCGGCGCTGGCCCGGACCGGAACCTCGTACCTGGTCGCGGGCGACGGCGTGGCCCGCTCTCCGCTGTTCGGGCTGGCCCCGGTGCCGGTGGCGGTCGCCGGATTCCTGCTGGCGGCGCTGACCGGCCCGCGCCGGAGATGGGTCCGGCCGCTGGGACCGGCGGCGTTGCTCACCGGCGCACTGTTGTTCGCTCTCGACCGGGGCGACCTGCTCGTCCCGGCCATCCTGCTGGCCGCTGTGGGCCTGGGAGCCTGCCTGGCCCTCACCGACACGACCACCAGCGCCGACACGGCCACCAGCGCCGACACGGCCGCTGTGAGCGCCGACACCGCCGGCGGTGCCGGGCCGGCCGGCGGCGCGGCGGGGGACGTGCGGTGGCCCGGCCGTCGGGGGTACGCGGTCGCGTCCGGCATGGTCGTCTTCGCGCTGGGAGCCGTCGGGTACTACTCCGCCTACGATCTCGGCTATCCCAACGGCGCCGTGCCGGTGGCGGTCGCCGCGCTGGTCGCCGTCGTGGCCCTCGCCGCGCGTTCCGCCGCGCGCCCGACCCCGGCCCCGTTACCGCCACTGCGGACCACGGCCGCGGTCACCGTGCTGGCCCTGCTGGCGCCGCTGCTCGCCGACGACGTGCCCGTTGCCGGCAACCGGGACGGTCCGCCCGACCGGCTGACCGTGGTGGCGTACAACATCCGGATGGGATTCGGGCTGGACGGCCGTCTCGACGCGGACGGACTTGCCGACGTCGTCGAGCGGCAGCGGCCGGACGTGGTGCTGCTCAGCGAGGTCGACCGGGGTTGGCTACTCAACGGCGGCCACGACACGCTGGACCTGCTGGCCGACCGGCTCGACATGCCGTACGTCTTCGCGCCGGCCGCCGATCCCGTCTGGGGTGACGCCGTGCTCAGCCGCTGGCCGGTGACCGATCCACAAACTCTGCCGCTGCCCGCCGTCGGGGCGCCCACCGGCGCGCAGGCCCTCGCCGTCACCCTGGACCTCGGCGACGGTGTCCGAACCGCCGTGGTCAGCACCCACCTGCAACCACCGCCCGACCGGGGACCGGTGGTCCAGGCCCGCGCCGTCGCCGACTTCGCCACGGGGTACGCGGCCGGCCGGCCGCTGGTGGTGGCCGGTGACCTGAACACGGAGCCGGGCGACGAGGCGTTCGGACAGTTCACCGACGCCGGTCTCGTCGACGCGTTGGCGGCCGCGCGACCGCTGGCGACCAGCCCCGCCGACGATCCGCGCCAGCAGATCGACCACGTCCTCGTCTCGCCCGGCCTGACTGCCACCGGCCCGGTCGCGCCGCGCGGCACGGCCAGCGACCACCTGCCGGTGGCGGTCACCCTCGCGCTCCCGTCCCGCTGAGCCCTGTGGCGATCTCGACTGGATCACGAGGGCGGCGGCCGCACGGAGGCGGTCGCTACAGGCGGTCGGCGGCGAGCAGCCGGTCGGCGGTGAAGGCGAGCAGCCAGCCGCCGCCCTTCGGTGTGGTGAAGTCCTCGTCGTCGCGGCCGGTCAACCGCTCCAACGCGCCCGGCAGCACCTTGCCCTGGCTGCACACCGCCGCCCGCCCGCCGGTGGCGGCCAGTTCCATCAGCCGGGCGGCGGTGGCGAGGATCTGCTCGTCGTGCTGCTGGCCCGGCTGCGGCTCGTCCAGGTCGCCGCAGATCTCGATGGGCAGGTCGAGCAGCGCGGCGGCCGGGTCCAGGGTCTGCACGCAGCGGCGCGGCGATGCCGAGACCAGCCGGGCCGGTCGGACCAGCGCCACCAGCCCGGCCAGCGCGTACGCCTGGGCCCACCCCTCGGCGTCCAGCGGCCGGCCGGTGTCCGGGCCGGTCCAGGTGGCCCGCTTGCCGGCGTGCCCGTGCCGGACCAACGCGATCGTCGACGTCACCGGCGGAAGCGCGGCGAACGCGGCCAGCACCTCGGCGTCGTGCGGGTAGCTGACCAACCGGATCGCGTCGTCCACGGCGAGCCAGCGGGTGTCGTCCACCTCGGTGCCGGGCTGGAAACCACCGGTGGCCACCGCGAGCATCGACCAGTAGTCGACGAGTTTCGGCTGACCCTCGCTGCGGTAGCGCACCGACGGCAGCCGCACCTGCGGCACACCCTGGACGTCGGACTCCTCGGCCACCTCGCGGACCGCCGCGGCCAGCGGATGCTCGCCCGGCTCCAGCTTGCCCTTCGGCAGCGTCCAGTCCCCGTAGCGCGGGCGGTGCACCACACAGACCTGCACGCCGTCGGCGGACGGCCGCCAGGCCACCCCGCCGGCCGCCCGGATGCCGGTCACGGCAGCCAACGGGTTCGCCGTCGCCGCGTGGCCCGGTGCCAGGCGGCCGGGAAACGGCCCCGCATCCGGCGTACGGTGTCGCGTTCCCGTTCGGCCAGCCGACCGGCGGTGACGGCCAGGTCGTGGTCGTCCGGTCGTTCGGCGGCGACGGCCAGCCAGGTGTCCGCGGCCACGGCGGCGTCCTGGTGCTCGCCGAGGACGTCCTGCACCCCGGCGAGCGCGCGGGCCAGTCGGCGCGCCGCCATGTTGAGCGCCGGGGCCACGGCGTTGACGGCGTACCGGGCCTGCTTGCCCTCCTTGCGTACGGCGTGCCAGCGTTCGTCGGGTGCCAGCGGGTCGAGCGCGTCGACGCCGTCCGGCCCGGTCAACCGCCGCCAGGGGCGGGCCACCAGCCCGGGCAGGGCCTGCCGTGCGGGGGTGGCGGCCCGGCGGGTGAGCCGGGGGGCGCTGGCGGCCAGCACCAGGGTGTCCATCAGGGCCAGGTAGCGAGCGGAGCGGAGCGCCTCGTCGACGGCGGTGAGCGCCTGCCGTTGCCGCTCGGCGAGTGCCCCGTCCAGCCGGTCCACCGCTGCCGGGTCGAGCGGGCTGAGTGGATCGGCGGTCGCCGTGCGTCGCAGGCGGTCGCGCAGCACCTCGACGTCGCGGGCCGTGCCGAGCACCCCGGCCAGCCAGCGCAGTTCGGCGCGCAGCGGGCGGGCCCAGGTCTTACGGACCAGTGGCGCGAACGTGCGCAGGTCGCTGCGGAGCCGCCGGGAGGCCACCCGCATCTGGTGGACGGCGCTCCTGCCGCTGCCACTGGGGGCACGCAGCCGGACCAGCGGGTCGTGCGCCAGCAGCCGGCGTACCTCCTTGCGGACCGCCTCGGTCACCACGTCGCCGGCGCTGGGGTCGGTCGTCAGCCCGGCCGGTGCGACCAGGTCCGGCTCAGCGTGTGCCGCCGGGCCCAACGCCCGTACGTGCTTGGGGGTGAACGATCCGCCGCGAGCGCCGGCCTCCCGCAGCACCGCGCCGACGTGGTCCAGCAGCTTCGCCTCGCCGGCCTTCAGCTCCACCTCCACCTCCCGGAAGGCCCCGGTGGTGGCGCCGGAGTCGTCGAGCACCGTCACGTGGTCGTCCACCACCTCGGCGAGCACCGTGCCGCCCCTGTCGCACACCTCCCAGGCGTGCCGGACGGTCCGGACCACCGTCACGGGCACCAGCGGTGCGCCCCGGTGCAGCACGGTGACCAGCTCCACCAGCTCCGGCGGCGGCTGCCCGACCGGCCCCGGCCGGGAGATCTCGTGCCGGACGCCGGGCGTCGACGTGGGCAGCTTCACCGTCCAGGGCAGCTCGTCGCCCCGGCGGTGCCGCAGCGAGGCGCCGGCCCGGGCCAGCCGCAGGTCGACCGTGTCGAGGTAACGGGCGACCAGCGTCACCGGCGGCAGTGCCCGGACCTGGCCGCCGGCGGGAGCTGTGGCGGACAGGTCCGGCAGCACGTAGGCGTCGTCCACCTCGTACTTCTGCTCCTGTTCCACCATCAGCTCAGCCTATGCCGCGACCGGTCAGCCGGCGGTGCCACCGACGCGGCGCAGCAGCAGTTCCTGGAGATGGAGGTGGGCGGCCTCGTCGCCGCCGGTACGCCGGGTCCAGGTGCCGTCGCCGGCCAGCTCGAACGCGTCCACGTCGGGGCTCATCGCCAGGGTCAGCACGTGGTCCAGTTCGGCGCGGGCGACCGGGTCGCTCACCTGCACCAGCGCCTCCACCCGCCGGTCCAGGTTGCGGTGCATCAGGTCCGCCGAGCCCATCCAGAACTCGGCCTCGCCGTTGTTGCCGAACCGGAAGACCCGGGAGTGCTCCAGGAACCTGCCGAGGATCGAACGGACCCGGATGTTCTCCGACAGGCCCGGCACCCCCGGCCGCAACGTGCACATGCCCCGGATGAGCAGGTCGACGTGCACGCCGGCCTGGGAGGCCCGGTACAGCGCGTCGGTCACTCCCTCGTCGACCAGCGAGTTGACCTTGAACTGGACCAGGCCGGGCATGCCCAGCCGGACGTGCGAGATCTCCCGCTCGATCCGCTCGATCAGGCCGCTGCGGATGCCCTGCGGTGCGACCAGCAGCCTCCGGTACCCGGTCTGCCGGCTGTAGCCGGTGAGCACGTTGAACAGGTCGGTGAGGTCGGCGCCGATCTCCGGGTCGGCGGTGAGCATGCCGAAATCCTCGTACAGCCGGGCGGTCTTCGGGTGGTAGTTGCCGGTGCCGATGTGGCAGTACCGGCGGATCTGGTTGCCCTCCTGCCGGACCACCAGCGCGGTCTTGCAGTGCGTCTTCAGGCCGACCAGCCCGTACACCACGTGGCATCCGGCGCGTTCCAGCGTGCGGGCCCAGCCGATGTTGGCGACCTCGTCGAAGCGGGCCTTCACCTCCACCAGCACCACCACCTGCTTGCCGGCGGCGGCAGCGTCGACCAGCGCGTCGACGATGGGGGAGTCGCCGCTGGTCCGGTAGAGGGTCTGCTTGATGGCCAGCACGTTCGGATCGGCGGCGGCCTGCTCGATGAAGCGCTGCACACTCGTGGCGAACGAGTGGTACGGGTGGTGCACCAGGATGTCCCCGTCGCGCAGGGTGGAGAAGACGCTGCGCGGCACCTCGCCCTCGGTGAGCCGGGGATGGGTGGCCGGCACGAACGGCTTGTCCTTGAGATCCGGCCGGTCGGCCTCGCCGTAGACCTGCCACAGCGCCGAGAGGTCGAGCAGCCCGGGCACCCGCAGCACGTCCTGGTCGTCCATGTCCAACTCCCGGACGAGCAGCTCCAACATGTGGTCGGAGATCGACGCGGCCGCCTCCAGCCGGACCGGCGGGCCGAACCGGCGGCGGGCCAGCTCCCGTTCCAGGGCCTGCAACAGGTCCTCGTCGCGGTCCTCGTCGACCTCCACCTCGGCGTTGCGGGTGACCCGGAACAGGTGGCACTCGACGACCTGCATGCCGCTGAACAGCTGCCCCAGGTGCACCGAGATCAGGTCCTCCACCGGCAGCATCCGCACGCCGGGTTGCTCCCGGTCCACGCGTACGAAGCGGGGAACGTTGTTGGGCACCTTCACCCGGGCGAACAGCTCCGAACCGCCGTCCGGGTCGCGGACGGCCACCGCGAGGTTCAGCGACCGCCCGGAGATGTACGGGAACGGGTGCGCCGGGTCCACGGCCAGCGGTGTCAGCACCGGGAAGATGTGCTCGCGGAAGTAGGTGCGCAGCCGCTCCCGCTCGGCGTCGCCCAGCTCGCTCCAGCGCAGGATCCGGATGCCCTCGTCGGCCAGCTTGGGCAGCACGTCGTCGACAAAGCAGGCGGCGTGCCGGGCGACCAGCTCGGCGGTCCGCTCCGAGATCATTTCCAGCTGGGTCCGCAGGGGCAGGCGGTCCCCGCCGCGAACCGGCAGGCCGGCGGAGAGCCGCCGCTTCAGACCGGCGATCCGCACCATGTAGAACTCGTCCAGGTTGCTGGCGAAGATGGCCAGGAACTTGGCCCGCTCCAGCAGCGGCGTGCGCTGGTCCTCGGCCAGCGCGAGCACGCGGGCGTTGAAGTCGAGCCAGGACAGCTCCCGGTTGAGGAACCGGTCGTCCGGCAGTGGCGTGGGTGTCGGGGGCTCGTCGTCCGGATCGGTGCCGCCGGCCTGCGGTGCGGCCGCCCGCACCCCGCCGGCAGAAGGGCCGTCCGATTCGGTGGTCGGGACGGCGGGGTCGAGGACCTCGTCCAGGCCCGAGGACGACACGGCCGGGTCGGTGTCGAGCGCGTCGGCGCGGGCGGCGCCGGCGCCCTCCGCCCGGGTCGGGCGGAAACGGCCGTCGGCACCGCGCGTGCGGGTGCCGTTGAGGGGGTCGGTGGCGGGCGGGCTGGCCGGGTGCTCGCGAGGGGTGCTCACCCGCTCATAATCACCCGATTCCGGTTAACGCAAAATGAACTTGGCCTCGCCGGCTCAGTTCATCGTCGGCAATGTCACCCGCACGACCTCGCCGTCGGGATCGGTGTCGATGCTGACCCGCTGGCCGAGCCGGAGCAGCCGCAGCCCGGAGGCGTCGAAGGCCCGGGCGGGGAAGCGCATCTCGGTGCCGTCGTCGAGCAGCAGGACACCGCTGCGCGTCGCCGCGTCGTAGCTGGCCACCGTGCCTTGCATGCTGGCACCGTACACCGGGGGCGGTTCAGCCCGCGGAGCGCGCCGGGGAGCCCACGGCCGCCAGCGCGGCGGTGCGCGGCCCCAGCCCGAGGAGCGCGGCGGCGGCCAGGTCCGCGGCGGTGTCGACGTCCCGGCGCAGGCTCGGCCAGTCGCCGGTCAGCGGGAGCGCTCCGCTCGCCGCGTGCGCCGCCGCCGAGCCCACCCCGAACCGCGGGTCGAGGGGGACGCCCGGCGGCGCGGTCAGCAGCACCGTGCCGGTGCCCGGGGCGTCGGGCACGAACCGGCGTACCCCGGACCGCCCGGACCGGGCCGCGAGCAGCGCGCCGGTCAGCTCGGCCGGCCGCAGCGCCGGCAGGTCGGCGGTGAGCCCCGCCACCCATCCGGCGGTCGCGCCCGCCGCGCCGTGCCGGAACGCCGCGTTCAGGCCGGCGTCGGGCTCGTCGGCCAGGACGCGCGCGCCGGCGGCCCGTGCCGCCGCCGCCACCCGGGCGTCGTCGGTCACGACGAGGGCCTCGGCGACCGCCGGGCAGGCCAGCACCGCGCGGACCGTGTCGGCCGCCAGGGCCAGCGCCAGCTCCTCGTGCGGTACGCCGGGCAGCGCGCCCCGCAGCCGGCTCTTGGCCGCGGCCAGACGCTTCACCGGCACCACCACGGCCCACCTCGGCTGACTCACACCCGCAATCCTGCCAGCCGGACGCTGGGACCCTCGCTGGCCGTACCGGGGGCGAGCAGGCATGATTTCCGCTGCGGGTCTCGGGGACGGGGTCGGCGGTGGGTCGGGGCGCGACGAGGAGGCACAGTGGCACGGCGGAGGCTGGGGTTCTGGCAACAGTTCGCCGTGGGGCTGGTGAAGCCGGTGATGACCGTCTGGACCCGGCGTACCTGGCGCGGCCAGGAGCACCTCGGCCGCGACGGTGGCGTGATCATCGTGGCGAACCACATCTCGCACGCCGACCCGCTGGTCTCCGCGCACTTCATCTACGACTCCGGACGGTGGCCGCAGTACCTGGGCAAGGCCAGCGTGTTCCGGGTGCCGGTGATCGGATGGATCCTGCATCGGTGCCGGCAGATCCCGGTCGAGCGGGGCAGCGTGGACGCGGTCCGCTCGCTGGACGCCTCGATCGCCGCCCTCGACGAGGGCGGCGCGGTGGTGATCTACCCGGAGGGCACCACCACCCGGCAGCCGGAGCTGTGGCCGATGAAGGCCAAGACCGGCGCCGCCCGGCTGGCGCTGGCCACGGGCGCGCCGGTGGTGCCGCTGGTGATGTGGGGGCCGGAGCGGATCTTCGACCCGCGGACCACCCGGCTCAACCCGCGCCCGCGGATACCGGTGACCGTGGTCGCCGGCGAACCGATCGACCTGAGCCGCTGGGCGGGCGCTCCGCCGACGCGGGCCATCCTCGAGGAGATGACGGACGCCATCATGGTGCGGCTGCGGGACATGCTCGCCGAGATCCGCGGCGGTACCCCGCCGCCGCTGTGGGAACGACCGGCCCGGCCCTCCGCCGAGCATCAGCAGCAGGGTGGTGCCGCGTGAACGAGCGAACCGTCGGGCAGGCCGCCGCGCGGCGAAGCGGAGCGGTGGCGTGAACGGCCACGTCGCGGTGCTCGGCGCCGGCTCCTGGGGCACCGCGTTCGCCAAGATCCTCGGTGATGCGGGGCGCGACGTGACGGTGTGGGCCCGCCGCGCGCCGGTGGCCGACAGCATCCGTGACGAGCGCCGCAACCCCGAGTACCTGCCGGACCTGCTGCTGCCGGCCGGGGTCACCGCCACCGCCGACGCCGCCGAGGCGATCACCGGCGCCGAGGTGGTGGTGCTGGCCGTGCCGTCGCAGACCCTGCGCGGCAACCTCGCCGAGTGGACCCGCTACCTGCACCCCGACGCCACGCTGGTGTCGCTGATGAAGGGCATCGAGCTCGGCACCACCAAGCGGATGAGCGAGGTCATCGTGGAGACCGCCGGGGTGGCCGCGGACCGCGTGGTGGTGGTCTCCGGCCCGAACCTCGCCCCGGAGATCGCCGCCGAGCAGCCGGCCGCCACCGTGGTCGCCGGCACGAACAGCCACCGCACCGCGCTCGTGCAGGCGTCGATACGGACGCCGTACCTGCGCCCGTACACCAACGACGACGTGATCGGCTGCGAGCTGGGCGGCGCGGTCAAGAACGTGATCGCCCTGTCGTACGGCATCGCCACCGCGATGGGTTTCGGTGACAACACCCGGGCCATGCTGATGACGCGTGGGCTGGCCGAGACCGCCCGCCTGGGCGTGGCGCTCGGTGCCGACCCGATCACCTTCGCCGGCCTGGCGGGCATGGGCGACCTGGTGGCGTCCTGCTCGTCGCCGCTGGCCCGCAACCGCACCTTCGGCGAGCACCTGGGCCGGGGCGAGACGTTGGAGCAGGCCCAGACCGCCACGCGGCAGACCGCCGAGGGCGTGAAGAGCTGCCTGGCGATCCGCGACCTGGCCCGGGCACACGGGGTGGAGATGCCCATCACCGAGCAGGTCGAGCGGATCTGCCACGAGGGGATGGACCCCCGGCTCGCCGTGGAGACCCTGATGAGCCGCACCGCCAAACCCGAGTCGTACGAGTGAGGATCCGATGACCGATCTGGGGGACGGCACCCGCTGCGTACGCGCCGGGCTGCCCGAGCCGGCACCGGGGGACCCGTTCCTGCCCGGGCCGGTCTTCGCCGCGCCGTACCACCTCGACCCGTGGGAGGGTCCGGCCGGCTCGCCGAACGGCTACGGCCGGCCCGACAACCCGACGCGGCGGCTGCTGGAGGCGGCCGTGGGTGAGCTGGAGGGCGGTGACTGCCGGGTCTTCGCCACCGGCCAGGCCGCCATCACGGGGATGCTCCTCGCCCTGCTGCGCCCGGGCGACACCGTGGTGCTGCCCGCCGACGGATACTTCCCGGTCCGGGCGTTCGCCACCGGCGTGCTGGAGACGATCGGTGTGCGGGTGGTCTTCGTCCCGACCGTCGGGCCGTACCCGTCGCTGGAGGGCGTCCGGCTGGTGCTGGTGGAGACCCCGGCCAACCCGGGCCTGGACGTGGTCGACGTGGCCACCCTGGCCGAGCGGGCGCACGCCGCCGGCGCGCTGCTCGCGGTGGACAACACCACGGCCACGCCGCTCGGCCAGCGCCCGCTGGACCTCGGCGCCGACCTGGTGGTCGCCTCCGGCACCAAGGCGCTCACCGGCCACTCCGATCTGCTGCTGGGTTACCTGGCCAGCCGGTCAATCGAGCTGATCGAGGCGGTGACGGTCTGGCGCACCACCACCGGCGCGGTGCCCGGCGCCTTCGACGCCTGGTTGGCCCACCGGTCGCTGGCCACCCTCGACCTGCGGCTGGCCCGCCAGAGCGCCAACGCGGCGGCGGTCGCCGACCTGCTCGCCGGCCGGTCGGACGTGACCGGCGTGCGCTGGCCGGGGCGGCCGGAGGACCCGGCGTACCCGGTGGCCTCGGCGCAGATGCGCCGGATGCCCGGGGTGCTCTCGTTCGACCTCGGTGACGCCGACCGGGTGAGTCGCTTCATCGACGCCGCCCGGCTGGTGGCGGCGGCCACCTCCTTCGGTGGCCTGCACACCACGGCGGACCGGCGGGCGCAGTGGGGTGACGACACCGCCCCCGGCTTCGTCCGGCTCTCCTGCGGCGCCGAGGACACGGCCGACCTGGTGGCCGACATCGCCAAGGCCCTGGACGCCGCGGGGACGGTCTGAGTTATCGTGTCGGCGGCCCGCACCGGTGGGCCCCGACCGGAGGAGGTGAGTCCGATCCGTCAGCCGACAGGACCGGCACGTCCTCCCGTGTCCCCGCCGCGATAGCGGCCACGGGAGCGCCGGTGAGCGCTTCCCGGAGGTTTCCCATGGCACCACCGTTCTCCACCGACCGACCCGCCCTCGTGCTCCGGCTGCGCACCGCCGGTTGCGTCTACGCCGAGGACGAGGCCGACCTGCTGCTGGCCGCCGCCGACACCCCGGCGGCGCTGGCCGAGCTGACCGACCGCAGGGTGGCCGGCGAACCGCTGGAGCACCTGCTCGGTTGGGCGGAGTTCTGCGGCCTGCGGATCGCCGTCGCCGCTGGCGTCTTCGTGCCGCGCGGCCGCACCGCCCTCCTGGTCGAGGCGGCCGCCGCCGTGACCGGCCCGGCGCCGGCCGTGGTCGACCTCTGCTGCGGCTCCGGGGCCACCACGGTCGCCCTGGCGCGCCGGCTCGCGCCCCGCTGGCTGGCCGCCGCCGACATCGACCCGGCGGCCGTGGCGTGCGCCCGTCGCAACCTCGCCGGGCTGCCCGCCGAGGTGTACGAGGGCGACCTGTTCGCGCCGTTGCCAGCGCACTGGCAGGGCCGGTTGGACCTGGTGGTCGCCAACGCCCCGTACGTGCCCACGGCCGAGGTGGAGCTGATGCCGGCCGAGGCGCGGCTGCACGAGGCTCCGGTGGCGCTCGACGGCGGCCCGGACGGGCTGACCGTGCTCCGTCGCGTGGCCGACGGCGCGACCCGGTGGTTGGCGCCCGGCGGACACCTCGCGGTGGAGGTCAGCGCCGGGCAGGCCGACGCGCTCTGCACGGCGCTCGATGCCCTCGGGCTGATGCCGGCCGTGCGGCAGGACGAGGACCTGGACGCCACCGCGGTGATCGCCCGCCGCCCCGGCTGAGCCGCGACCGGCGGCCATGGGCTGGCCGCACCACGTGGTCGTCCTCTGCTCTGCTTCAACGGGGGCAACGAAGAGACGCCGTCAGCGTCGCGCCGGTTGAAGCAGAGCAAAGGACGCACGACGGCAGTTGGGGGCCGGGACAGCACAGGGGTAGGCCCTCCCCGCCCGGGCGGGGAGGGCGGACGTGGCGGGGGAGCGGTGTACGCACTAGCCTCGGCTCACACTCACGACGGCGGGAGGCGGTTTCGGTGGGCAGCGCAGGGGTGCCGGTGGTCGTCGGGTTGGACAACGGCGGCACCAGCAACAACGCCACCGTGCTGACGGTGGACGGCCGGTTCCTGGTGGACGGGCTGTTGGAGATCCCCAGCGAGGTACGGGCCGGGCCGGACGCGGCGATCGAGGCGTTGGCCCGGGCGCTGGACGGCGCCCTGGCGCACACCGGCGTACCGCGCGAGCTGGTCCGGGCGGTGGGGCTCGACACCCCCGGCCCGGCCAGCGCCGCCGGTGTCATCTCGTCGCGGGGCTCCACCAACTTCTCGCAGCCGGCCTGGCGCGGCTTCGACGTGCGGGGCGCGCTGGAGCGACGGCTCGGCCTGCCGGTGGTCTACCACAACGACGGCAACGCGGCGGCGCTCTACGCCCACCACGTGTACTTCGGCGCCGAGGCGATGAACCGGTCGTCGGTCTCCGCGATCGTCGGCACCGGCCTCGGCGGCGGGGTGGTCGAGGGTGGCCGGGTGATCGCCGGCGCGGCCGGGATGGCCGGGGAGCTCGGCCACGTGCACATCCCGCTGAACGGGCTGCTCGGCCCGGGGCAGCCGGAGCCGACCTGCGCCTGCGGCTTCACCGGGGACGTCGAGAGCGTCGCCTCGCTGACCGGCATCGAGCGCAACCTGCTGCCGTACTGGCTGACCCGCCACCCCGACCACCCGCTCGCCGCGGAGCCGGTCGCGCGGGCGGCGAAGCTGGTCCGGGGCTACGGCGAGCGGGGGGACGCGCTGGCCCGGGACCTCTTCACCCAGCAGGCGATGGCGCTGGGCCGGCTGTTCACCGTGGCGACCAACTTCACCGACCCGCACGCGTACTTCGTCGGCGGCGGGGTGGTGGAGGCTGCGCCGGAGTTCCGTGACTGGTTCCTGGCGACGGTGCGCGAGCACACCGTCCTCCGGGAGGAGCAGGCGGCGGTGGCCACCTTCGCCCTGGTGCCGGAGCGGGACATGGCCGGTGCCCGCGGGGTGGCGATCGCCGCGCTGGAGGCGCTGCGCGCCGTACCGGAGGCCAGCCCGCTGGTGGCCTGAGCACGCCCCGGCCGCCCCGCCCGGTCAGTGGCGGGGCGGGGCCTGGGCGAAGGCGGCCCAGGCGGCCGGCGGGAACAGCAGGGCCGGGCCGGCCGGGTCCTTGGAGTCGCGGACGGCCACCAGCCGCGGGATCGCGGCCACCTCCACGCAGGCGCCCTGGTCGCCGCTGCGGCTGCTCTTGCGCCACGCCGCCGTGGCCAGTGCCGCTGTGATCGTCGGGGTCATCGGATCTACCGTCCCTTCAGGAGTGACAGGAGCTGGTCGCGGCTGTCCGCCGGGCTGAGCGCCACGCTCCGCAGATGCTCCATGATCTTGGTGCAGGTACGCGTCTCGCCAGCGCGGTCGAGGATCATCTGGCCGGCGACGGTCTCCACCGAGGCGATGATCGGGTCCTCCGGGTCGGCGAACTCCAGGATGTGCAGCGAGCCCCGGGTGCCCCGGTGGTAGCCGGCGGAGAGTGGGATCACCTGGACGGTGATGTTCGGTAGTTCGGCCATCTTGACCAGGTGGCGCAGCTGCCCGTCCATCACCGACCGGTCGCCGACCGGGCGCAGCAACGCGCCCTCGTCGATGATCGCGTCGAGGATGGGCGGGTCGTCACCGCTGAGCCGCTGCTGCCGGTCGAGGCGGATCCTGACCCGCTGCTCCACCAGTTCGTCGCCGAGGGTGTGCGGCCCGCCGCGCATCACGCCCCGGATGTAGTCCGCGGTCTGCAGCAGGCCGGGCACCACCGAGGGCTCGAAGTTGGCGATGGCGGTGGCCTCGGCCTCCAGGGCGATGAAGTCGATGGTGCGGGGATCGAGCAGGTAGGAGTACGACACCCACCAGCCCGGCTTGCGGGCGTCCTTGGCGAGCTGCACCGCCGCGGCCACCTCGTCGGCGCCCACCCCGTACGAGGTGAGCAGGGCACGCACGGTGGCGGGGCTGATCAGCGTCTGCGCGTTCTCGTAGCGGGAGAGGGTGCTGCGGGTGCTGTTGATTTCATCCGCGGCGGTCTCCAGCGTCAGCCCGGCGGCTTCCCGGTGGTGGCGGAGGGCGATGCCGAGCCGGCGGGCGCGGGCGGTCTTCGGGGCCATGCATCGATGGTCGCATACTTCTGTGGGAACGTCTGCATGAGAGAACGTCGATGAGAGTTGCATTCATTGCTGTACACGTGTCAATCTGTCATCGCGTCCTCACCGCCGGTTGTCGTGGCGACGGTGGTGGTGAGCGACCGGAGGGGATGGGGCACGCGGCGATCGGGTTTCTCCCCCGTACCCGATCGCCGCGTGCCGCAGCCATCCCGGCCTGCCGGAAGGAGACGACGTGCGTACCGGTCCGGAGCCACTCGCCGTTGATGCGGACAGCCGGCGATGACCCGCTTCCTGGTGGTGCTCACCGACGTGCGTCCCGTCGAGGGCATCGACCGCAACGAGCGGACCGCCCCCGAGCGACGCCGGCAGGTCGTCGGTGCCAGCAGCCGGGAGGCCGCCGACCGGATCGCCGGCGCGTTCATGGCGCTGGGCATGGTGCGGGCCGGCCGGCAGCGGGTCAAGGTGATCGCGGTCGGCCGCCGGCACTCCCGCGACTGACCCACCCCGCCCCCGGCCAGCGCCGCCGCGCGCCGCCGGACATCCCGTCACGCACCGTATATCCTCTGTTGACCGAATGCCGTGTCGTGCCGTGGCTCACCGGGTATCGCCTCGCCCCATCGCCACGCACAGTAAGGTCAACCGGGTGAGCGCCACCGGCGAGCACGACCAGCCGCAGTCGCGTACGAAGAGGTGACCGGAGTGACCACCCCAGGCAAGACCCGCGTGGCGATCGTCTTCGGCGGCCGCAGCCCGGAGCACGGCATCTCCTGCGTCAGCGCCGGCAGCGTGTTCGGCGCCCTCGACCCGGACGAGTACGAGGTGGTGCCCGTGGGCATCACCCGGGCAGGTCAGTGGGTGTTGACCGACGGCGACCCCGCACAGCTCGCCATCAACGCCCGCCAGCTTCCGGAGATCACCGCCGAGTCCGGCGAGGACATCGTGCTGCGCGCCGACCCCACCGGCAACGGGCTGATGGTGCTCGACCCGACCGAGGGCCCCCGGGCGCTGGCCGACGTGGACGTGGTCTTCCCGGTGCTGCACGGCACGTACGGCGAGGACGGCACCATCCAGGGAATGCTGGAGATGGCCGGCATCCCCTACGTCGGTGCGAACGTGTTCGCCTCCGCCGCCGCGATGGACAAGGAGTTCACCAAGAAGCTCTGCGCGATCGAGGGCATCCCCGTCGGCTCGTACGCGGTGCTGCGCAACGGCATGACGCTCAGCGAGCAGGACAAGGAGCGGCTCGGCCTGCCGGTCTTCGTCAAGCCGTCCCGGGCCGGCTCGTCGTTCGGCATCACCCGGGTCACCGACTGGGCGCAGCTCGACGAGGCGGTCGCCACCGCCCGGCAGTTCGACCCGAAGGTCATCATCGAGGCCGCGATCATCGGCCGCGAGGTCGAGTGCGGGGTGCTGGAGGGCGAGGCCGGCGGCGCGCCCGAGGCGTCCGTGCTGGCCGAGGTGCGGGTCGTCGCCGACCACGACTTCTACGACTTCGAGGCGAAGTACCTCGACGACTCCTGCGAGTACGACATCCCGGCCGGCCTGCCGGAGAGGGTGACCCGCCAGGTGCAGGAGTACGCCGTCCGCGCGTTCACCGCGCTGGACTGCGCCGGCCTGGCCCGCGCGGACTTCTTCGTCACCCCGGAGCTGGACATCTACCTCAACGAGATCAACACGATGCCGGGGTTCACCCCGACGTCGATGTTCCCGCGGATGTGGGCGGCCTCCGGCCTGGAGTACCCGAAGCTGGTCAACCGGCTGATCCGCACCGCCCAGCGACGCGGCGTCGGCCTGCACTGAGCGGCCATCACGACGACGAGCCCGGCCCGCTTCTCCGGGCCGGGCGCCGGTCGGATCAGCCCCGGCAGCCGGCGGGCGGGGCGCCACCGGAGGGCACCGACGCCACGACCGCGTCGGAGACCGGCGACACCCACTGCAACGGCTGCTCGTACGAGCGCGGGACGCGCACCGTGACCGGCGTCTCCCGGTCGACCGTGGTGAGCACGGTCGCGTCGTCCTGCACGACCGAGTGCCAGCAGACCGCGTTCACCCTCCAGACCTCGTCGGTGGCCGGGACGGTCGGCTGCTGGCCGCCGCAGGCCACGGTGAGCGCCGGGTCGCCGTACGCGGCGTTCTGCTCCGGACCGGCGGTGACCGGGCGCTGGTTCAGGTCGCGGATGCTCTGCGGCAGCTGGGAGAGCAGCGCCCGGCAGACCGTGGCCGGGCGGGCGGCCAGCGCCGGGGCGGCCATCTCGACCGGGGCGGTGGACTGCGCCCGTGCGGTGGTCGCCGAAGGGCTCGGCGTGGCGTCCGGCTCGGCCGGGGAGAGCTTGCCGAAGGCCAGCACGGCCACCAGCAGCGTGACCGGCAGGGCGATCAACGTGGCCAGCAGGGCGGCACCGCGCATGGTCCGGTCCCGCCCGGCCGGCGCGTCGGCGGCCGGCTCGCGGGGACCGTCAGCCGGCCCGGTACCGTCGGCCACGTCGCGCGTCGCGCCGGGCCCGTCGTCGAGAGTCGCGGAGGAGGAGGTCTCGGTCTCGTCCACTTACAGCCGCACCACCGAACACGTGAGGGTGCGGGTGATGCCGGGCACCATCTGCACCTTGCTGACGATGAGTTTTCCGAGCTCGTCGACGGTGTTCGCCTCGGTGAGGACGACCACGTCGTACGGCCCGGTGACGGCGTCGACGCGTACCACGCCGGCAAGGTCCGCGATGAGACCGGCCACGTCACGTGCCCGGCCGACCTCGGTCTGGATGAGGATGTACGCCTGTACCACGACTCGACCTCCGTCCGTCGCCGCCCAGGGGCGGCCCGAAGGGTGAAACTACCTTACGGACCAGGTCTGATCCCTATCGGTGGTCAAGGAGCAGCGGTGAGCGAGCGCGGCGGAGCCGGGCAGAACGGGCAGAGCGCCGGCGGTGGTGCCAGCGTGGCTGCGATCGGCGAGTTCGGGTTGATCGGGCGGATCACCGCCCGGCTGCCGACCGGGCCGTCGACCCTGCTCGGCCCAGGGGACGACGCCGCCGTGGTGGCCGCCCCGGACGGCCGGGTGGCGGCCTCCACCGACGTGCTGGTCGACGGGCGGCACTTCCGGCGGGACTGGTGCTCGGCCCGGGACGTCGGGCACCGCGCCGCCGCGGCCAACCTGGCCGACATCGCCGCGATGGGTGCCACCCCGACCGCCCTGCTGGTCGCCCTCTGCATGCCGGCGGACCTGGACACCGGTTGGGCCGAGGAACTGGCCGACGGACTGGGCGCCGAGGCGGCCACGGTCGGCGCGAGCGTGGTCGGCGGAGACATGTCGTCCAGTCCCACCCTGACCATCGCGGTCACCGCTCTGGGCGACCTCGGCGGCCGCCCACCCGTGGTGCGCTCCGGTGCCCGCCCCGGCGACGTGCTGGCCCTGGCCGGCCGCACCGGGTACGCGGCGGCCGGACTGACCGTGCTCACCCGTGGCTTCCGTACGCCCCGGCTGCTGGTCGAGGCGTACCGGCGGCCGCAGGTCCCGTACCCGGCCGGGCCGCAGGCCGCCCGGCTCGGCGCCACCTCCATGATCGACGTGTCGGACGGGCTGCTCGCCGACCTCGGGCACGTGGCGACGGCCAGCGGGGTGGCGATCGACGTACGCCGGGACGCCTTCGAGGTGCCCCGGCAGATGGCCGACGCCGCACAGGCGCTCGGCGTCGACCCGTACACCTGGATCCTGGCCGGTGGCGAGGACCACGCGTTGGCCGCGACCTTTCCCCCGGCGGTGGCGTTGCCGCCGGACTGGCGGCAGATCGGCCTGGTCACGGCCGGTGCCGGGGTCACCGTCGACGGTGCCTCGTACGACGGCCCGCGGGGCTGGGACCACTTCCGGTGAGGGCCCACGCCCGCCGTACCCTGGAAACCGTGAGTGAGATCGAGATCCGGGTGGTGCGGTTCGACGCGCCGGTGGCGCAGCAGCTGATCACTGCCGCACTGGCCGACCTCGGTGCCCGCTACGGCGGCACCGGCGACGACACCCCCGTGGACGCGGCCGAGTTCGAGCCGCCGGACGGCGCCTTCCTCGTCGCCTACCTGGCCGGCGAACCGGTCGGCTGCGGTGGCTGGCGCAGCCACGGCGCGGACACCGCGGAGCTGAAGCGGATGTACACCGCCCCGACGGCCCGTGGGCGGGGTGTGGCGCGCGCGGTGCTGGCCGCCGTCGAGCGCTCGGCTCGCGAGCAGGGCCGCAAGCGGCTGGTCCTGGAGTGCGGGGACAAGCAGCCCGAGGCGATCGCCATGTACACGTCCGCCGGCTACGAGCAGATCCCGAACTTCGGCTTCTACAAGGACGCGGAGGGCTGCGTCTCCTTCGGCCGCACCCTCTGATCCGGCCGGTCCAGCCCGCCGGTCGGCTGTCAGCCGGTGGTGATCCGGATCTCTCCCACCGCCCGGGTGACGGCGTCGGTCGCCTCCGCCGGGTCGGCGCCCCAGGCCAGGACCTGGCCGCTGCGCCGGGTCGACGAGGTGACCTCCTGCACCTGGTCGCCGACGGTCACGCCCACCGTGACGTCCAGCACGCCGGACACCCGGCGGGCCGCGCGCACCCCGTCCACGGCGGTGACCGTGCCGGGCGCCGGGAGCAGGTACTCCACCGCCGCCGCGCCGGTCGGCCGTGCCGGCAGGGCGGGCCGTTCGCCGCGCAGCGTCCGCAGGTACGCCCCGACGAACCCGCACTCGTAGGAGACCGAGACCAGTGAGCTGATCAGGTCACCGGGCAGCCGGGCGGCGCACTCCACCAACGCGGGGCCGTCGGCGGTGCGGATCCACTCGCTGTGCAGCACGCCGGTGCGGAAACCGGCGGCGCCGGCCAGTCGGGTGGCGACGTCGAGCAACTCCCGCCGGGCATCCTCGGGTAGCGCGGACGGCACCGTGTGCCCGGTCTCCACCGGTCTCGCGCCGGCCAGCACCCGCTTGTCGGTGACGTTGCCGAAGCGCACCTCGCCGTCGGCCACCAGCAGCTCGACGCTGTGCTCGGTGCCGATCAGCACCTGCTCGGCGAGGACGGCCGTGGGCAGGCCCCGGGCGGTGGTGTCGGGGGACACCTCCGGGTCGGCGCTGGCAGCCCAGGCGGCGGCGATCAGCCCCGGATGGGTGACGATCTGTACGCCGAGGCTGCCGGCCCGCCGGGTCGGTTTCAGCACGCACCGCCCACCCTGCCGCTGGGCGAACGCGGCCGCCTCGGCAGCGGTGCCCACCAGCGCGAACGCCGGGTTGGTCAGGCCGGCGGCCGAGGCGAGCATCCGCATCCGGTGCTTGTCGGTGAAGATCTCGGCGGCCTTGACGCCCGCACCGGGCAGGCCGAGCGCGTCGGCCAACCGAGCCGCCGCGACCACCGCGTACTCCTGGCCGGGCACCACCAAACGCGCGGCGGCCAGCCCCGGCTCCCGGGCGAGCAGCGCCGCCGGGTCCAGGCCGGACTGGTACTCGGCCGCCACCACCCGCGAGACGAACGGCAGCGCGGCGCAGTGCCGCTCCAGGTCACGGCTGCGGATCAGGTCGGGTTCCTCGATCAGCACCACACTGTCGGCGGGCAGCAGGTCGCCGAGCCCTCGCAGCAGGTCCAGCGCGGAGCCCACCATGACCATCTCGTCCCGGCCCAGGTCCAGCTGCACCGTCACCCCTTCCGTCCGCGCCGGACCGGACGCCCGACGCAGCGCGACCCTAACCGGGCGCCGGCCCGGGCCGGCCCGCCGCGTCGCCTAGTCGTCAGCGACCTGGCCCGGACACGACAGAGCCGGCGGACCACAGGGTCCGCCGGCTGAGCCGAACGAGAAGGTGGGTGCTACCGCGTCAGGCGCGGGTGACCTTGCCGGCCTTGATGCACGAGGTGCAGACCTGCAACTTCTTGGTGTTGCCGCCACCGGCCGGGGTACGCACCGACTGGATGTTCGGGTTCCAGCGGCGGTTGGTCCGCCGGTGCGAGTGGGACACGTTGTGGCCGAAGCCCGGTCCCTTGCCACAGACGTCGCACACGCTAGCCACGGGATACTCCTGGGATTGAAACGTTCATGAGGTCGCCGGCAGGTGCTGCCCGGGCAACCTGGTCAGGTTACCCGATGACCTGCCGACACGGCCAACCGGCCCGGTGGGGCAACCGCCCGCGCCGCAGCCCGCCGGTGGTGCTGGTCACTTCTGCGGTCTGGCGGGCCGGTCCGGCCGCAACGCTACCCGACGCTCACCCCGACCACCGGCGGCCGGATCACCGCCCGCGGTGGAGGCGGGCCGGACACGCCGACGAGTCCGACGCGTGTCGGTGCGCGCCAGTAGGCTTCTGGCCGTGCTGGACACCCTCGACGCCGCCGCGGTCCGCCGCTGGTGCGCGAGCGGGCTGGCCGCGCTGAAGCGCCACCAGGGTGAGATCGACCAGCTCAACGTCTATCCGGTGCCCGACGGCGACACGGGCACCAACCTGGTGCTCACCCTCACCTCGGCCCAGCAGGCCCTGGCGATGGACCTGGACACCCTCCCCGACAGCGGGCCGACCGCGCACGGGCACGCGTTGCGGCTGATGGCCCAGGGCGCGCTGCTCGGCGCGCGCGGCAACTCCGGGGTGATCCTCTCGCAGATCCTGCGCGGCTTCGCCGACGCGGTCGCCGCCGCGCCGGCGGTGCGTGGCCGGGAGCTGGCCGCCGCGTTGCGGGCCGGCACCGCCGCGGCGTACACGGCGGTCGCCCGGCCGGTGGAGGGCACCCTGCTCACCGTGGTCGGCGCGGCCGCCCTCGCGGCGGAGCACGCCGACAGCGACGACCTGCCGGCGGTGGCCCGGGCGGCGGCGCGGGCGTCGGCCGAGGCGCTCGCCCGGACCCCGGAGCAGCTGCCGGCCCTGGCCCACGCCGGCGTGGTCGACGCGGGCGGCCGAGGGCTCTGCGTGCTGCTGGACGCCCTGGTCGAGGTGCTCACCGGGGAGGTCACCGGCCGGCTCGCGCCGGGGCCGCGCACCGCCCGGCCGGCGGCCACCGTCGCCCGGGAGACCGGCTCCGACGAGTACGCCTACGAGGTGCAGTTCCTCCTCGACGCCGGAGCGGAGGCGGTGGCCGGGATGCGCCGGGCGCTGGACGCGCTGGGCGACTCCCTGGTGGTCGTCGGCGACGGGCGCGAGCCGGAAGCCACCTGGAACGTGCACGTGCACGTCAACGACGTGGGTGCGGCCGTCGAGGCCGGGGTCGTCGCCGGTCGCCCGTACCGCATCTCGGTGACCCGCTTCGCCGACCAGCCGGAGCCGTTCGCCGGCCCGGCGACGGACGGCCGGGCCGCCGTGGTGGTGGCCACCGGCGTCGGCATCGCCGGGCTCTTCGCCGCGGAGGGCGCCACCGTCGTGCCGGGCAACCCGTCCACCGGCGAGCTGCTGGACGCGGTGCGCAGCACCGGCGCGGCCCGGGTGGTGGTGCTGCCCAACGACCCCAACACCGAGGCGGTGGCGAGCGCGGCGGCCCGCGAGGCACACGCGTACGGCATCAAGGTGAGCGTGGTGCCGACCCGCTCGCCGGTGCAGGCGCTGGCCGCCCTCGCGGTCCGCGACGGCGGCCGCCGCTTCGAGGACGACGTGATCGCGATGGCCGAGGCGGCCGGGGCCTGCCGCTACGCCGAGGTCTGCCACGCCAGCCGGGAGGCGCTGACCGTCGCCGGCCCGTGCCGCCCCGGCGACGTGCTGGCGCTGGTCGAGGGGGAGGTGCACCTCATCGGCACCGACCTGACCGACACCTGCGCGGCCGTGGTCGACCGCATGCTCGGCGGTGGCGGGGAGCTGGTCACCCTGCTGGCCGGGGTGGATGCCCCCGCCGGGCTCACCGATGCCGTCCGCGCGCACGTCGCGCGGCGCTGGCCGTTCGTCGAGGTGCAGGCGTACCCGGGCGGCCAGCCGTACTATCCGCTCCTGGTGGGGGTCGAATGAGCGAGCCGTCCACGGTGGACACTCCGCTGAAGAAGCTGGTCGGGGACAAGACGGCCAAGGCGCTCGCCTCCCATCTCGACCTGCACACCGCGGGTGACCTGGTCTACCACTTCCCGCGTCGCTACGACGAGCGCGGCGAGCACACCGACATCCGCTCGCTCGACGTGGGCGAGCAGGTCACCGTGCTGGCCCAGGTACAGCGCACCGCCGTGCGCCCGATGCGCCAGCGCCGGGGCAACCTGCTGGAGGTGACCGTCGGCGACAACTCCGGCGGGCTGCTGACGCTGACCTTCTTCGGCAACCAGGCGTGGCGCGAGCGGGAGCTGCGTCCGGGCCGGTGGGGGCTGTTCGCCGGCAAGGTCACCGAGTTCCGCGGCAAGCGCCAGCTCAACGGCCCGGAGTACGTCCTGCTCGGCGAGGGCGGCGAGGGCGAGGCGGCGGTCAGCGACGAGATCGAGGAGTTCGCCGGCGCGCTGATCCCGGTCTACCCGGCCGCCGCGGCGGTGCCGACCTGGGTGATCGCCCGCTGCGTGCGGGTCGTGCTGGACACCTTCACCCCGCCGGAGGACCCGGTGCCGGCCAGCGTGCGGGCCAGCCGCAAGCTGGTGGAGCTGGGCAGCGCCCTGCGGGAGATCCACCGGCCGTCCAGCAAGGAGGAGCTCTATCGGGCGCGGCACCGGCTCAAGTGGGACGAGGCGTTCGCCGTGCAGTTGACCCTGGTGCAGCGCAAGCACCGGGCCGTCGACTGGCCGGCCCGGCCCCGCCCCGCGCGTGCCGGAGGGCTGCTGGACGCCTTCGACGCCCGCCTGCCGTACGAGCTGACCGCCGGTCAACGCGAGGTCGGCGTGGAGATCGCGGCCGACCTGGCCGTTCCGCACCCGATGCACCGGCTGTTGCAGGGCGAGGTGGGCTCGGGCAAGACCGTCGTGGCGTTGCGGGCGATGCTCCAGGTGGTCGACGCCGGCGGCCAGGCGGCGCTGCTGGCGCCGACCGAGGTGCTGGCCGCGCAACACCACCGGGGCATGCTCGACCTGCTCGGGCCGCTCGGCCGTGCCGGCGAGCTGGATTCCGCCGAGCACGCCACCCGCGTCGAGCTGGTCACCGGCTCGTTGGGCGCGGCGGCCCGCCGTCGCGCGCTCGGCGAGGTGGCCAGCGGCGCCGCCGGCATCGTGCTGGGCACCCACGCGCTGCTGTACGAGGGGGTCGACTTCGCCGACCTCGGCCTGGTGGTCGTCGACGAGCAGCACCGCTTCGGGGTGGAGCAGCGCGACGCGCTGCGGGCCAAGGCCGACCAGCCGCCGCACGTGCTGGTGATGACCGCCACCCCGATCCCGCGCACCGTGGCGATGACCGTCTACGGCGACCTGGAGGTCTCTACCCTCTCCCAGCTGCCCCGTGGCCGCTCGCCCATCGCCTCGCACGTGGTGCCGGCCGCCGAGAGACCGGCCTTCCTGGACCGGGCGTGGCGCCGGCTGCGCGAGGAGGTGGCCGCCGGGCACCAGGCGTACGTGGTGTGCCCGCGGATCGGGGACGGTCCTGCCTCCGAGGAGGAGCCGCCTCCGGTGGACGACAACGGGCGACGGCCGCCGCTCGCGGTGACCGAGGTGGCCCCGCTGCTGGCCGAGGGGCCGCTGAACGGGCTGCGGATCGGGGTGCTGCACGGCCGCCTGCCGGCCGACGAGAAGGACGCGGTGATGCGCTCCTTCGCCGCCGGCGACCTGGACGTGCTGGTGGCGACGACCGTGATCGAGGTCGGCGTGGACGTACCCAACGCGACCGTGATGATCGTGCTGGACGCCGACCGGTTCGGTGTCTCCCAGCTGCACCAGCTGCGTGGCCGGGTCGGCCGGGGTGCGGCCGCCGGGCTCTGCCTGCTGGTCAGCGAGGCGGCCGAGGGATCGTCGGCCCGGGAACGGCTGGACGCGGTCGCCTCGACCAGCGACGGCTTCAAGCTCGCCGAGCTGGATCTGGAGCAGCGCCGCGAGGGCGACGTGCTGGGCGCAACCCAGTCCGGCCGGCGCTCGCACCTGCGGCTGCTGTCCCTGCTGCGCGACGCCGACCTGATTCGCGACGCCCGGGCCGAGGCGATCGCCCTGGTCGAGGAGGATCCGGAGCTGACCCGCAACCCGGCGCTGGCCGCGTCGGTCGCGGCCCTGGTCGACGAGGACCGCGCGGAGTACCTGGAGAAGGGCTGACGATCGGCCCGACCGTCGGGGTCTTTCGAGGTGTCGTGCAATCGAGCTATGGCCGGCGCGACGGGCGGGGAAACGCCGAGGGCGCGCCGACCGGATGGTCGACGCGCCCTCGGGTTCAGCGCAGTTCAGGTCAGGCGGTGAAGGTCACCCGACGACGCCGTGCGATGACGAAGAGCACCGCGCCCGCGATCAGCAGGGCGATGGCACCGGCGGCGATGCCGCCCGCCGCCGCACCGGTGACCGGGAGGCCCGGCTCCTCGCCGCCGGCGCCCCCGCCGCCGCAGTTCTCCTCCGGCGAGTAGGCCGCCTGCAGCTCGAGGTCCAGGTCAGGCAGGGCGACCAGAGCGGTCTCGGCCTTGCCGGCCTTGAAGGTCACCGTCTCCGACGAGTCCGCCGCGACCGTACGGGTCTCGGTCTTGTCGCCGTAGGTGAAGGTGGCCTTCACCGGGAGACCGCCCTTGGGGTTGGTCACGGTGAGAGCGAAGTTCTTGCAGTCGGCCTTGGTGGTCACGGCCGGCAGCGGGCAGTCCTCGGGGCGCTGCCACGAGTACGTGCCGTTCTCGATCACCTTGCCGTCGACCAGCACCTCGATCTTGCCGGCGTCGGCGGCCGGAACCACGATGCTGGTGTCGGCCTTGCCGGCCGCGACGGAGACCTTCTTGGAGAAGCCGTTCTCACCCTTGACCTCGAACTCGACCGCGTACTTGCTGATCTTGCCGTCGTTGGTCAGCGAGACCGCCACCGAACCGTCGCAGGCGGACGCGAAGGTCGAGGCCGGGGTGGTGCAGCTCTTGTCGCCGCCGTTGTACCAGCCCTGCGGGCCGGAGGAACGGTTACCCGGCGCGCCCGGCGAACCCAGCTTCTTGTTGTCGTACCGCTTGCCGCCCTCGACCAACGGGTCGATGACCTGCTCCGCGTCACCCCAGATCAGGTCGACCTGGGTGTGGCAGTCCGGGATCTCGACGTTCAGCTTGATCTCGGTCTGGGTGCCGCTGATGAAGTCGCTGTCCGGCGTGCCGTACACGTACTGCGGGGTGGCGAACTGCGGCCGCGGCGCGAAGTACGACACGAGCGTGAACCACTGCTTGCCCTCGCCGCAGAGCGGCAGGTCACCGTCGAGCTTGACGGTGGCGGTCCCCTTCGGACCGTCGAACGTGTGACTGAACTTCGCCTTGTCGACGTCGATGCACTTCGGCGCCGGCGTGCAGGAGCTGTCGGCGGCGAGGTTGATGCTGCCGTCGTTGGTGTTCTTCTCGGTCTTCTGGCCCTCCTTGAACCACTTGCCGTGCACCGTGAGCTTGGCGCTGGTGGTGTTGCCGGGCACGCGCTGGGTGGCCTCCACGGAGGAGCCCTCGGGGATGACCCAGCCCTCCAGCGGGACCGTCTTCCCGCCCTCCATGGCCACGGTCACGGGGGTGTTCGGCTCGGCGATCACCTTGTGGAGCGTCGCGCCCTTGTTGACCTCGCTGTTCACCACCTTCCAGGTGATCACGCGCTCACCGGTGAGCCGGTCACAGCCGGCGGTGGCACTGATCGTGGTGTGGTGGGCGCTGGCTGGGGCGGCCACCGCGACGGCCCCGGTGAGGCCGATGAGGGCGGCTCCCAGGACGGCCAGCGGTCGCCGGAGCGACAGCTTGGGACGGATCACGGGTACTCCTGGAGTGCTGAAGCGTCGGGGTGTGTGGCACGGGAGCGCAGTGGACGGACGGTAGCTGCACGTCCGACTGTTGGGTGCTCTCCCGAGCCGTGAGCCGGCGGGTGGCCGCCGACACCCGGCCGACCCTAGCGAGATCGTCGCGGGTGATACAGCCCTCAGGATTCGCTAAGACTGATGTTATGAATGTGAGATCATTGATATACGAATAGTGATCATGTGCTCGCCCAGGTGATACCGACGGTGTTGGTCGGTGCCTCCGTCGGCTCGCGTAGCGTCGGTGTCATGAGCAGGAGGAGACGGTGACCCGGATCGTGGCCGGGACGCTCGGCGGCCGGCGGATCGCCGCGCCGCCCGGCGCCGGCACCCGACCCACCTCCGACCGGGTCCGGGAGGCGCTGTTCAGTGCCGTCCAGGCCGAGGTCGACCTCGACGGCGCCCGCTTCGCCGACCTGTACGCCGGTTCCGGCGCCGTCGGGCTGGAGGCGCTCTCCCGGGGTGCCCGGCACGTCCTGCTGGTCGAGTCCGACTCTCGGGCGGCCCGGGTGATCCGGGAGAACGTGGCGGCCCTGCGGGCGGGCGCCGCCGTCCGCCTGGTGACCGGCAAGGTGGCGACGGTGCTGGCCGCCGGCCCGGACGATGGGCCGTACGACGTGGTCTTCGCCGACCCGCCGTACGCCGTGCCGGACGCGGAGATCACCGCGCTGCAGACGACGCTGGTCGACGGTGGCTGGCTGGCGCCCGACGCGCTGGTGGTGGTGGAGCGGTCCAGCCGCACCGGGCCGGTCGACTGGGTGGACGGGATCACTGCCGAGCGCAGTCGCCGTTACGGCGAGACCACCCTTTGGTACGGTCGCCGATCATGAGACGTGCGGTGTGTCCCGGCTCGTTCGATCCGGTCACGAACGGACACCTCGACATCATCGGCAGGGCCAGCCGGCTCTTCGACGAGGTGATCGTCGGCGTGCTGGTGAACCAGTCGAAGAGCGGCCTGTTCACCGTCGAGGAGCGCATCGACATGCTCCGCGAGGTGACGGCCTCGTACGGCAACGTGCGGGTCGAGTCGTTCCGGGGGCTGCTGGTCGACTTCTGCCGGGCCCAGCAGGCGAGCGTGCTGATCAAGGGCCTGCGGGCGGTCAGCGACTTCGACTACGAGTTGCAGATGGCCCAGATGAACATCGGGCTGGCCGGCGTCGAGACGTTGTTCATGCCGACCAACCCGCTCTACTCCTTCCTCTCCTCCAGCCTCGTCAAGGACGTGGCCAAGTGGGGCGGCGACATCTCCGCCCACGTTCCCGACCCGGTCCGGGAAGCCCTCCAGTCCCGCCTCGGCCCCCGCCCGTAACCCCTCCCTGGCTCCTCCGCGTCCCGCCGATCGTGCGCCTGCGGTCGATGGATCGTGCGCCTCTGCGGCATTTGCCCCACCAGAGGGTGCGCAATCGACGAGGGTCTGGTTCGCTGCGGTCGCGCAACGCGATGGTGTCGCGACGCGCCGGGTTGGGGTGGATGGGGCAGGTGTGGGGCGAGCACGCCATGATTGGTAGAGCGGGGAACCGGCCGTAGCCCGCATCATGGAGGTCGGCCGACGAACGACAGGGAGTGAGGACCGGTGGACCCGCTCGATCGCATCGACGAACTGATCACCATGGTGGAGCAGGCCCGCTCCGTCCCCATGTCGCGCAACAACTGCATGGTCGACCGGGGTGAGATGATCGCTGCCCTCGACGAGATGCGCGCCGACCTCCCCGCCGACCTGCGTCGCGCCGCCGCGCTGCTGGAGGAGCGCGACAAGATCATGGAAGCCGGCAAGCGCGAGGCCGACCGGATCATCAGCGAGGGTGAGGCGGAACACGCCCGCCTGGTCTCGGTGAACGAGATCACTGTGTCGGCCGAGCACGAGGGCGCCCGGATCATCGCCGAGGCGCGGGCCGAGGCGCAGCGCCTGCGGGAGGAGGTCGACGACTACGTCGACACCGCCCTGGCCAACTTCGAGCAGTTCCTCACCCGGGCGCTCGCGTCGATAGAGCGCGGCCGGGACAAGATGCACGCGCTGCGGGAGATCGGCACCTTCGCTGGGGATGAGGCGGAACGCCCGCTACCCTTCTGAGCGGCACTTCACCAGCCGACATGCTTAGGCGGCGTCGCCCCCGGTTCGACTGTCGGGCGGTCGTCCAGGTAACCTTTTTTGTCGGCCTCACACCGGCCGGAGTCTAACTATGCCCAAGCACTCGCCATCGACACTCGACCCCAGGTCGCCGCTGGTCCTCGACACGAGGGACCTGCCGCGCCGCCCTGGCGCGTTGCGTGAGGTCCAGCGGGTCGTGCCGGCACCGGCGGACCTCGGCGTGGAGTTGATCGGCGTGCCGGAGGGCGCGGACCTCGACCTCAACCTGAGGTTGCAGTCGGTGTCCGAGGGCGTGCTCGTCTCCGGGACCATCACCGGTCCCGTCCGGGGCGAGTGCGGCCGTTGCCTGCGCGAGATCAACGACTCGATGGCCGTGACGATCCAGGAGCTGTACGCGTACGAGAACAGCACCACGGACGTCACGACCGACGAGGACGAGGTGGGCCGGATGCAGGGCGATCTGATCGACCTGGAGCCGGCGCTGCGGGACGCGTTGGTGCTCACACTGCCGACCAACCCGCTCTGCCGGGAGGACTGCCCAGGACTGTGCCCCGACTGCGGGGCGCACTGGGACGATCTGCCGGCCGACCACAGTCACCAGCAGATCGACCCGCGTTGGGTAGGCCTGTCGCAACTGACCCGTACAGAGGAGTAAGAACCGTGGCCGTCCCGAAGCGCAAGATGTCGCGCAGCAACACCCGGTCCCGCCGGGCGAACTGGAAGGCGACCGTGGTCGCGACCATCGCGTGCCCGCAGTGCAAGTCCCCGAAGCTGCCGCACGCCGCCTGCTCCGTCTGCGGCACCTACAACGGCCGCCAGGTTCTCGAGGTCTGACCTGGACGCCGAGTGACGCCCCCGACCCCAGGTCGGGCGGCGCGCGCACCCTGGCATTCGCCCGGTGCCCCGGCTCCCACCGACGCCGGCCGGCCCAACCCGGTCGACGTCCCGGTGGAGCCGGGCACCGCGCGGATCGCCGTTGACCTCCTCGGCGGGGACGACGCTCCCGCCGTCGTGGTTGACGGCGCTCTGCGGGCTGTGCGCGCCGACCCCGACCTGCATCTGCTGCTCGTCGGCCCGAGTGAGGTGGCCGACGGGCTGATCGCTGCCCTGGATCCGGCCCAACGCGCCCGGATCACGGTGCGGCCCGTCCGCGACGCCGTCGGCATGGCCGACCATCCCAGCGCCGCCCGCGCGGAGAGCACCGTGCGCGCCGCTGTCACCGCCGTCCGCGACGGAACCGCCGACGCCCTGGTCTCCGCCGGCTCCACCGGCGCCACCGTCACCGCCGCGGTGCTCGGCCTCGGCCGCTGGCCGGAGATCCGCCAACCCGCCCTGGTCGCCACCCTGCCCGCCGTCGCCGGGCCGGTCGTCCTGCTCGACGTGGGTGGCTCGCTGGAGCCCCGCCCGGCCACCCTCGCCCGACACGCCGTGCTCGGCGCCGCGTACGCCGCGGTGGCGCACTCGGTCGTCGAACCCCGGGTCGGGCTGCTGTCGGTCGGCACCGAGGCCGGCAAGGGCGACCGGGTCCGCCGTGCCACCGACCCTCTGCTCACCGTCGAGCCGCTGCCCGGAGGGGCGCGCTACGTCGGCCTGGTCGAGGGGTACGACGTGGCGCTCGGCGCGCGCGCCGATGTGGTGGTCACCGACGGCTTCACCGGTAACGTGCTGCTCAAGGCGATCGAGGGCGCGTACGCGATGGCCGGCGGCCCGCCCGTCGGTGGTGGCGCACCCCGCGCCGCCGCCCTGCTCGGCGTGGCCGGAACGGTGGTCATCTGCCACGGCGCCGCACGGGCCGACGACGTCGCCTCCGGCATCGCCCTCGCCGCCCACCTGTGGCGGCGCCGCGCCACCGACCTGATCTCCGCGTTGCTCGACGGCGACGCCGCGACGGACCGCACAGACCGTTCCACCGACACCGAGGTACGCACATCATGAGCAACGACAAGCGGCGGCAGGCGTCCGTCGGTCACCTGGAAGCCGCCTTCGGCGTGAGCCTGGAACCCGACCTGCTGCAACGCGCGCTGACCCACCGCTCGTACGCGTACGAGAACGGCGGCCTGCCGACCAACGAGCGGCTGGAGTTCCTCGGCGACTCGGTGCTCGGCGTGGTGATCACCACGGCGCTCTTCCACAACCACCCGGACCTGCCCGAGGGGCAGTTGGCCAAGCTTCGTGCGAGCGTGGTCAACATGCGCGCGCTCGCCGACGTGGCCCGTGGTCTGGGCCCGGACGGCCTCGGCGCGTACCTGCTGCTCGGTAAGGGCGAGGAGACGACGGGCGGCCGGGACAAGGCGAGCATCCTCGCCGACACCCTGGAGGCGCTGCTCGGTGCGATCTACCTCCAGTACGGGCTGGATACCGCGGGGCTCGTCATCCACCGGCTCTTCGACCCGCTGATGGCCGAGTCGGCCGGTCGGGGCGCCGCCCTGGACTGGAAGACCAGCCTCCAGGAGTTGACCGCGGCGCTCGGGCTCGGCGTGCCCGAGTACCGGATCGAGGGCACCGGCCCGGACCACCTCAAGACGTTCACCGCCTGGGTGGTGGTGGCCGGCAACCGGTACGGCGGCGCCGACGGGCGCAGTAAGAAGGAGGCCGAGCAGCGGGCCGCCGAGGCGGCGTGGCGGATGCTCGCCGACCAGGACGGCCAGGACGGCGCGCCCGCTCCGGAGGAGTCGGTGGGGCCGTTGGAGCAGGCCGAGCGGGCGGCCCGCACCGAGCAGGCCGACCACGCGGCGCAGGTCATGCCGGCCGACGTGGCGGCGGAGCAGCCCAACGGTTCCGGCCCCAGCAGCAACGGCGCGGGCCCGACCGCCGACAGCGGTGGCCGGCCCGCCGACGACCGTCAGGCGGGGCACCGCCGTGCCTGAGCTGCCCGAGGTGGAGACCGTCCGGCAGGGGCTGGCCCAGTGGGTCACCGGTCGCCGGATCGCCTCGGTGGAGGTTCGACACCCGCGCGCCGTCCGCCGGCACGTCCCCGGCGGCGCGCACTTCGCCGACGTGCTCGCCGGCCGGACCGTGCTGGACGTCCGACGGCGCGGCAAGTACCTGTGGTTGCCCCTGGACAGCGGCGACGCGGTGATCGGGCACCTCGGCATGTCCGGTCAGCTGCTGCTCCAGCCGCCCGGCACCCCGGACGAGACCCACCTGCGGGTGCGGTTCCGGTTCGCCGACGACGGGCCGGAGCTGCGCTTCGTCGACCAGCGCACGTTCGGCGGGCTCTCGGTCAGCGAGGGTGGTGCCGAGCTGCCCGCGGAGATCGCGCACATCGCCCGCGACCCGATGGACCCGGAGTTCTCCGACGCGGCCTTCGTCGCGGCGCTGCGTCGCCGGCGGACCGAGGTGAAGCGCGCACTGCTCGACCAGACCCTGATCTCCGGCGTGGGCAACATCTACGCCGACGAGGCGCTCTGGCGGGCGGGGCTGCACGGCGCCCGCCCCACCGACGCGTTGACCGGCCCGGCCGCGCAGCGTCTGCTCGGCCACGTCCGCGACGTGCTCGGTGAGGCCATCAAGGAGGGCGGGACCAGCTTCGACGCCCTCTACGTCAACGTCAACGGCGAGAGCGGCTACTTCGACCGTGCGCTGAACGTCTACGGCCGGGAGGGTGAGCCGTGCCGGCGGTGCGGCGCCCCGGTCCGCCGCGAGGCGTTCATGAACCGCTCCTCGTACAGCTGCCCGCGGTGCCAGCCCCGCCCCCGGGGTTCCCTTCGGGGATGACCCGGAGTCGGTTCCGGGTCCCCGTCGGCGGGTCGCGGCCGACCGTTCCGGGCTGGACCCTGGCGCTTGTCCGAATCGCGGGCTGATGCCCGCCCCGCGGCCCGAGCGGTCCCGTCGACGGGGTGGACCTTTCTCCGGGGACGGCCGGGGCCGATCCCCGATGTGACCGCCTCGTCACGCTCCTAACGTCAGCACCGTTGACAGGGGGTTGACGTGACAGGGGGACCCGAGATGCGGACAAGACCGGTGACGGTGCGGATGGCGCGGTGGAGCGCCGAGCACCCGTGGCGGGCGATCGCGCTGTGGGCCGTGTTCGTGGCGGTGTGCTTCGTCGGTGGCAACGCCGCCGGTCTCAACGAGGCCACCAGCGGCGACCAGGCGATCGGCGAGACGGGCCGGGCCGGGCTGATCGTGGACTCCGGCGACTTCGCCGACCCGGCCGTGGAGAACGTCCTGATCACCTCCCGGGGCGGCGCGCTGGACCCGGCGGCGGCGAAGGCGGCGGCGGACGACGCGGCGGCCCGGCTGCGTACGGTCACCGGGGTCGCCGAGGTCGGCCAGCCGGTCACCGCCCGGGACGGCTCGGCGCTCCTGCTGCCGATCACCATGTCCGGTGACCCCGGTACCGCGTCGGACCGGGTGCAGCCGTTGCGCGACGCCACCTCCACCGTCCAGGACGCGCACCCGCGGTTGCGCGTCGAGCAGGTCGGCGGGCCGTCGATCAACCAGGCCCTCGACGACACGCTGGGCAAGGACTTCAAGCGTGCCGAGCTGCTCAGCCTCCCGGTCACCCTGGCCATCCTGATCATCGCGTTCGGTGCGCTGATCGCGGCCAGCGTGCCGGTGCTGCTGGCGCTCTCCTCGGTCGCCGCCGCGATGGGTCTGTCCACCCTCGCCTCGCACCTGGTGCCCGCCACCGACACCACGGCACCCGTGATCCTGCTGATCGGCATGGCGGTCGGGGTCGACTACTCGCTGTTCTACGTCCGCCGGGAACGGGAGGAACGCGCCAAGGGCCGCTCCGGCCTGGACGCGGTGGAGATCGCCGCGGAGACCTCCGGGCACGCCGTGGTGGTCTCCGGCTTCGCCGTGATCATCTCGATGGCGGGGCTGCTGCTCGCCGGCGACGTGGTCTTCTCGTCCCTGGCCGTCGGCTCGATCCTGGTGGTCGCGGTCGCGGTGGTCGGCTCGCTGACGGTGCTGCCAGCCCTGCTGGCCAAGCTCGGCCGCTGGGTCGACCGGCCCCGGGTTCCGCTGCTCTGGCGGTTGACCGCGCCACGCACGGGCCGGCACGGCGAGCCCCGCTCGCCCCGACTCTGGCCAGCGGTGCTCCGCCCCGCGCTGCGCGCCCCGGTGCCGACGCTGGTCGTCTCCGTCGGGCTGCTGCTCGCGCTGGCCGCCCCGGCACTCGGTATGAAGCTGAAGTTCCCCGGCATGGAGGACCTGCCGCGCACCACCCCGGCCATGCAGGCGTACGACCGGCTCACCGCCGCCTTCCCGAGCACCGGCACCAACCACGTGGTGGCTGTCCGGGCACCGGCCGAGCAGGCCGACCGGGTCCACGCCGCGCTCACCGACCTGGCCGCCAGGGCCGCCGGTGACCCGCTGTTCGCTCCGACCGAGACCGACGGCCCGAAGATCGAGGTGTCCGCCGACCGGCGGGTGTCGGTGCTGGACGTCGCCACCCCGTACGCCAGCCGCGACGACCGCTCCGTGCAGTCGCTGGAGAAGCTGCGTGCCGACCTGGTCCCGGCCGAGCTGCGGGGCATCCCCGGCATCGAGTACGCGGTCGGCGGCAGTGTGGCCGACAGCGAGGACTACGCACAGCACGTCCGGGACAAGCTGCCGCTGGTGATGGGCTTCGTGCTGGTGCTCACGTTCCTGGTCATGATGTTCACGTTCCGGTCGGTGGTGGTGGCGGCCAGCTCGATCGTGCTGAACCTGCTCTCCGCCGGCGCCGCGTACGGGCTGCTGGTGCTGGTCTTCCAGGGCGACTGGGCGGCGGGGCCACTCGGCTTCACGTCGATGGGCGCGATCGTGTCCTGGCTACCGCTGTTCCTCTTCGTGGTGCTCTTCGGCCTCTCGATGGACTACCACGTCTTCGTGGTCAGCCGGATCCGCGAGGGCATCCGGGCCGGCATGTCCAACCGGGACGCCGTGGCGTACGGGATCACCTCGTCGGCCGGCGTGGTGACCAGCGCGGCGGTCGTGATGGTCGGGGTGTTCTCGATCTTCGCCACGTTGAGCACGATCGACATGAAGCAGCTCGGCATCGGCCTGGCGGCGGCGATCCTGCTGGACGCCACGATCATCCGGGGCGTGGTGCTGCCGGCGTTGATGACGATGCTCGGCGACGCCAACTGGTGGACCCCGCGGTTCCTGCGCCCGCGCACGGCGCCCGCCCCCGCCGATCCGCCGGCCCCCGCCCCGGAGCTGGTGCCGGTGCCCTGACCCGCGCCGCCCGCACGCTCCGCGTCGATCCAGGGGGAATCCCTGGATCGACGCGCGCGGCAGGGCAGGAGAGGTCAGGGCAGCGGGCAGGGTTCGCGCCAGGCGTCGAGCGTCCGTTCCTTGCGGATCGAGGCGAAGCCGTAGCCGACGGTGGTGACGCAGAAGTCGTCCGTCGAGCCGGTGTACTCGACGTGGAAGACCGGCTTGCCGGCGTCGGCGAACGGCAGCAACTTGGCGCACTGGCCCAGCCGGACGCACTCCTCGTTGACCGCGAAGTCGAAGTCCGGGGCCAGCGCGGCGAGCTGCGGCACGTCGTTGACCAGCCCGGGGGAGAGGTCCAGCGACCGGGCCAGTTGGGCCAGCCGGCGGTTGAACAGCAACTGGTCGTCGAAGTCGAGCGGGAAGCCGGTGCGGGACGCGTACCCGTCGGCGTCGGCCAGCGCCACCGCGCCGAAGCCCTTGCCCCGGCAGAGCCGGAACCGGTCGGCGAGCGCCGGCTCCAGCGCGTCCCACCCTCGGACGTCCAGCCACCGGCTGCCCGGCCGGCGACCGGGCGAGCCCTGCACGGCGGCCGGGAACCGGCTGGCGTCCGGGTCGACCGAGCGGACCGAGCCGACGTGCACCTGGCAGACCAGGCGACGGTCCCGAGAGCGCAGCTCGGCGGTCTGGGCGGCCGTGGCGGCCACCGGGTCGAGCAGGAAGACCTCGGCGTCGACCGCCGGGTCGAGTGGCCCGGTGACCTGCCACTGCCACTGCCAGTGGCGGGCCTGGGCGGCCGGCCACGTGGTGGGCGCGCCGGGCGGAGTGTCCAGCTCGATCCGGCAGCCGTACGCCGGCACCACCAGGGCGAGCACGACGCCGGCCGACAGGATCCGGCGCAGCGGGCATTCGGCGGCGCGTCGCCGCGGCCGGATCCGCATCGGCAGCTCCCGGGTCGCGGGCGGCCCGTCGCCGCCCTCACCGGTACGCCGCCGCCCCCACGCTCCGGCCCGGCGTACCTCACCGGGTCAAACGAGCGCGGGGGCGCCGACGACGCGCGGTCAGCGCGGTGCCGCGAAGACCTGCGTCCAGTACGGCCCGTTGCTGCTGGCGATACCGACGCCGATCTCGGTGAACGCGCAGTTCAGGATGTTGGCCCGGTGGCCCGAGCTGTTCATCCAGGCGTCCATGACGGCGGCCGGCGTCTTCTGGTTCCACGCCACGTTCTCGCCGTAGGTGCGCCAGGAGTAGCCGACGCGGTCCAGCCGGACGCCGGCGTTGCTGCCGTCGCTGCCCGTGTGCGACATGTCCTGGTGGTCGGCCTGGTCCTGGCTGTGCCGCTGTGCGGCGGTCATCAGCTTGTCGTCGACGCTGAGCGCCTTGCAGCCGGCCTTGGCCCGCTCGGCGTTGACCAGGTTCACCACCTCCTGGGCCTGGGCGCTGACGGTGCCGCTGGAGCCCGAGCCGGTGGTGGTGCTCGGCGCGCTGCTGCGCTGGGCGCTGCGCCGCGACGCGGCGGTGGTCCGCGACGACTCCGGGGTGGGCTTGACGACCCTGGTCGGCGACGGGCTCGGCTTCGCCGGGCTGGGCGAGCTGGTCGGGGAGGGTGCGACCAGGCTGTCGACCGTCGGCTGCTCGGTCGGCACCGCCGGGGCGGCGGCGATGGTGTCGTCGACGGCGGTCGGCTCGCTGTCCGCGCCGTCTCCGCCGGGCAGGGCGAGCGCGCCGACGCCGAAGCTCACCACGAGGGTGGCCGCAGCGGCGGCCCCGCCGATCATCAACGGGCGACGCCAGCGCCGCGGGGAGCGGTGCCGCCCCTCGCTCGGACGGCCGACATCGGTCGCGTCGGTCCGCCAGCCGCTGGTGTCGTCGCCGGCGCCGGTGCTCCAGCCGCCGGTGGTCTCCTCGGCCGGGCTGTTCGCACGCCAGTCGCCGGTCGGCTCGTCGTCCGGCCGGTAGGCGGGCTCGTACGCCACCCAGGCGGTGGTTCGCTCGTCGGCCGGCCCGGAGGGGGCGGGCTCCGGTTCCTGCTGCCAGCGAGCGGTGGGCTGCGCACGGTGCCACTCGTCACCGGGTTGGTCGGGGTCGTCTCCGAACAGGTAGGACGAGCGGGGCTCCGGGCGGTCCCTCAGCCAGTCCGGCTCGTCGGTCGGCCGCTCGGCGCGCCGGGGGGCGCCGTTCGGGTCCATCGGGTCGGTCCAGCCGTACACGGCACTGCCTCCACGGGGTCGGTTGCGGGCCGGGGTGACGCTACGACTCGCCCACGACCTGCGGCAACGTGGCTAAGGAAGAGTTAAGGGGAAGTCGGACGCCAAGGTGCGGACTTCCGGGAATCCGGGCGTACAGTAAAGGTGTCCGGACAGAGCGTGTCCGTGCCGTGAGGCAGCCCCCCGACAAGTGGACAGGTCGACGTAGAGATGATCTACGGCCTGCGAGAACTTGACGAAGGAGGGGTTTGCGGCTCAATATATAGGTGTCGCCAGTCGCGCCCGGTCATGCCCAGATACACCTGGAATGACAGCCGCGTACAAATGGGCGCGCGTTGGCCGGCCTTTCCGGCAGCGCATATCAAGGAGTCAGCATGGCGAAGGCCCTCTACGGCCACGTAGGTGCAGCGCCCGACCGGCGTCTGCTCGACGAGGTCACCCGACTGCGTGCCAGGGTTCAGGCACTGGAGTTCGAGATCACGCGTCTGCGCGCCGACAACGATCGGCTCGCGGCGGCTGCGGCGGAGGCGGACGACCTGCTCCGTCTGGCCGAGCCGGCGCTGACCTGATCTTCGGGGTCGGAAAACTGAATCGCACCACCGCAAAAATGCGCGCCGACACCCCAGTGCCGGCGCGCAACGCTGTCCGGCTCCTATCGCCGCCGACAATTTATGATCTTGTCGTTTGACGGGTGGGCGAACGGCGCCGACTGTTTCCGAAAGGCGTCGGTCGGCCGGCCGATCATGAACGGTGTTTGTCTTTCTCGCTGCCGCCGCGACAACAGCGCGATCGGCTTCCGATCGCGTCCCGCGCCCTCGATGGGCGTGACCCGGGGCGGGTCGCGTGCCCGGCCGCTCGCGCCACCGGGTTAGTCTGCGGGTTCACCCAGGTCCGCGCTGCCGGCGACGGTACGGCGGCCACCGGACGAGGATCGAGAAGGTGTATCTCAAGAGCCTGACGGTCAAGGGCTTCAAGTCCTTCGCCTCCGCCACGACGTTGAAGCTGGAGCCCGGGATCACCTGCGTGGTGGGCCCGAACGGCTCCGGCAAGTCCAACGTCGTCGACGCCATCGCCTGGGTGCTCGGCGAGCAGGGCGCCAAGGCGCTGCGTGGCGGCAAGATGGAGGACGTGATCTTCGCCGGCACCGCCGGCCGGGCGCCGCTGGGTCGCGCCGAGGTCACCCTCACCATCGACAACACCGACGGCGCGCTGCCGATCGAGTACACCGAGGTCTCCATCACCCGCCGGATGTTCCGCTCCGGCGAGAGCGAGTACGAGATCAACGGCAACTCCTGCCGGCTGCTGGACATCCAGGAGCTGCTGTCCGACTCGGGTATCGGCCGGGAGATGCACATCATCGTCGGCCAGGGCCGGCTCGACGGCATGCTGCACGCCAAGCCGGAGGACCGCCGGGCGTTCATCGAGGAGGCGGCCGGCGTCCTCAAGCACCGCAAGCGCAAGGAAAAGGCGCTGCGCAAGCTCGACGCGATGCAGGTGAACCTCAACCGCCTGACCGACCTGACGGCCGAGCTGCGCCGCCAGCTCAAGCCGCTGGGCCGGCAGGCGGAGGTGGCCCGCCGCGCCGCCGCCATCCAGGCCAACCTGCGCGACGCCCGGCTGCGGCTGCTCGCCGACGACCTGGCGACCCTGCGCACCACTCTCGATCGGGAGATCGCCGACGAGACCGCGGTGCGGGAGCGGCGCGAGCAGGTCGAGGCCGAGCACGCCGAGGTGCAGGGCCGGCTCGGCGAGCTGGAGGCCGCGCTGGCGGAGGACGCGCCGCTGCTCGCCGCCGCCCAGGACACCTGGTACAAGCTCTCCGCGCTGCAGGAGCGCTTCCGCTCGATCGAACAGTTGGCCCGGGAGCGGCTGCGACGCCTGAGCACCACCGGCGACGACGAGCGGACCGGCCGCGACCCGGACCAGCTGGAGGCCGAGGCCGAGCGCGTCCGCGAGCAGGAGGAGGAGCTGCGCGCGGCGCTCACCGACGACCAGATCCGGCTGGCCGAGGCGGTGGAGCACCGCCAGGAGCTGGAACGGCAGCTCGCCGCCGCCGAGCGGGAACTGGTCGCCGCCGCCAAGGCCATCGCCGACCGGCGGGAGGGGATGGCCCGGCTCACCGGCCAGGTCAACTCGGCCCGGGCGCGGACCACCAGCGCCGCCGAGGAGATCGAACGACTCGCCGTGGCGCACGCCGACGCCCTGGGCCGCGCCGAGCAGGCGCAGGCCGAGCTGGACGCGGTGGCCGCGCAGTCCACCGAGGCGGACCGGGACAACGCCGACCTCGACGCCCGGCACGCCGAGGCGGTCGCCGCGCAGGACCGGGCGCAGGCCACCGTCCGGTCGCTTGCCGACGCCGAGCGCGCGGCGGAGAAGGACGCGGCCACCTGGAAGGCCCGGGAGGAGGCGCTGGCCCTGGGCCTGCGGCGCAAGGACGGCGCGGGCGCTCTGCTCGCCCGCGCCGGCGACGTGCCCGGCCTGCTCGGCAGCCTCGCCGGTCTGCTCACCGTCGCGCCGGGCAACGAGGCCGCGCTGGCCGCCGCGCTCGGCGGCCTCGCCGACGCGGTCGCGGTCAGCGGGGTGGACGAGGCCGTCGAGGCCATGCGGCTGCTGAAGATCTCCGACGCCGGCCGGGCCGGCCTGCTGATCGGCAGCCCTGCCGGGCCCGGCATGACCGGCTCGGCGGACGCGCTGCGCCCGAAGCTGCCCGACGGCGCCCGATGGGCACCCGACCTGGTGGAGTGCAACGCCGAGTTGCGCCCCGCCGTGCACCGGGCGCTGCGCGACGTGGCGCTGGTCGACGACCTGGCCGCCGCCGCCGAGCTGGTCGCCGGCAACCCCGAACTGCGCGCCGTCACCCCCGACGGGGACGTGGTCGGGGCGTACGCGGCGGCCGGCGGGTCGGCCAAGGCGCCCAGCTACATCGAGGTGCAGGCCGCTGTCGAGGAGGCGCGTACCAACCGGCTCGCCGCCGAGCGCACCGGCGCGGAGCTGCGCGACCAGCTCGTCGAGGCGCGCGCCGAGGTGGCCGCCGCCAAGGAGGCCGTGCAGCACGCGGCCGCGGAGAAGCGCGAGGCGGAGAGCCACCGCAACGCGGCCGCCCGCCGGCTGGCCGAGCTGGGTGCGGCGGCCCGCTCGGCGAAGGCGGAGACCGACCGGCTCGGCGAGTCCCGGGCCCGCGCCGAGGCAGCCCGGCAACGGGACCTCGCCGCGCTCGACGAGCTGGAGGAGCGGCTGCGGCTGGCCGAGGAGACCCCGGTCGACGCCGAGCCGTCCAGCGAGGAACGGGACCAGCTCGCCGCGATGGTGCCGCAGGCCCGGCAGAACGAGATGGAGGTCCGGCTCGCGGTGCGTACCGCCGAGGAGCGTGTCTCCTCGATCGCCGGCCGGGCCGACTCGCTGGCCCGGCAGGCCACCGCGGAGCGGGCCGCCCGGGAACGCGCCGCCGCCCGGCGTGCCGCGCGCACCCGGGGCGCGGGCATCGCCCGGGCCGTGGCCGGCGGCGCCCGGGAGGCGCTCACCCGACTCACCACCTCGATCGCCGCGGCCGAGGAGCACCGCGACGCGGTCGCGCGCGAACGGGCCGCCCGCGAGGCGGAACTCCAGGAGGTACGCGGGGCCGCCAAGCGGTTCGGCGCGGAGCTGGAGCGGCTGACCAGCCAGGTGCACCGGGACGAGGTGGCCCGCGCCGAGCAGCGGCTGCGCATCGAGCAGTTGGAGGCGAAGGCGGCCGAGGACTTCGGGCTGGACGTGGAGACCCTGGTCGCCGAGTACGGCCCCGCCCAGCCCGTCCCGCCCACCCAGGCCGACGTGGCGGCAGCCGAACGCGACGGGCTGCCGGTGCCCGAGCCGGTCCGCTACGAGCGACCGGTGCAGGAGAAGCGGGCCGCCAAGGCCGAACGCGAGCTGGCCCTGCTCGGCAAGGTCAACCCGCTCGCGCTGGAGGAGTTCGCCGCGCTGGAGGAGCGCTACAAGTTCCTCTCGGAGCAACTGGAGGACCTCAAGGCCACCCGGCGGGACCTGCTCACCGTGGTCAAGGACGTGGACGAGCGGATCCTGGAGGTGTTCGCCAGCGCGTTCTCCGACACCGCGCGGGAGTTCGAGCAGGTGTTCACGGTGCTCTTCCCCGGCGGCGAGGGCCGGCTGATCCTCACCGACCCGGAGGACCTGCTCACCACCGGCGTCGAGGTGGAGGCCCGCCCACCCGGCAAGAAGATCAAGCGGCTGTCGCTGCTCTCCGGTGGCGAGCGGTCGCTGACCGCCGTGGCCATGCTGGTGGCGATCTTCCGCGCCCGGCCCAGCCCGTTCTACATCATGGACGAGGTGGAGGCGGCCCTGGATGACGTGAACCTGGGCCGGCTGATCACGTTGCTGGCACAGTTGCGGGAGAAGAGTCAGCTGATCGTCATCACCCACCAGAAGCGGACGATGGAGATCGCGGACGCCCTCTACGGCGTCACCATGCGCAGCGGCGTCACCCAGGTGATCAGCCAACGGCTCAACCGGACCGACGAGGACGACCAGCGGCACAGCCGCGGCGAGGAGAACGGGTAGTGGCTCGGGAACGCGCGACGGCGCTCCTGCTGGATCTGGACGGCGTGCTGCGCCGGTTCGACCCGGCGGTGGCCGCCGGGGTGGAGCGGGAGTTCGGCCTCGGCGAGGGGGTGCTCACCGAGATCGCCATGCAGTGGGGCCGGCTCCAGCCGGTGCTCACCGGCCAGGTCAGCCACGCCGCCTGGGTGACCAGCGTGGCCGAAGCACTGGCCGAGCCGGCCGGCGGTGTGGACCGGGCCCGGGCGGCGGTCGAGCAGTGGCAGCGCTACCGGGGCGAGGTGGACGCCGAGGTGCTCGACCTCGTCCGGGAGGTACGCGCCGCCGGGATCACGGTCGGCCTGGCCACCAACGCCACCGACCTGCTCGACGCCGACCTGGCCGCGCTCGGCCTCGCCGACGAGGTGGACGTGGTGGTGAACTCCTCGACGCTCGGGGTGCACAAGCCGGCCCCGGAGTACTTCCAGGCCGCCTGCGAAGCACTGGCCACCCGGCCGGCCCGCGTCCTCTTCGTCGACGACGAGGACTGGGCCGTGCGGGGCGCCCGCGCCGCCGGGCTGTCGGCGCACCGCTGGGGCGGTCACGCCGACCTGCGCTATCTGCGGGCGGCCCTGGACTACTGAGCGGCGGTCAGTCGCCGGTGACGCCGTCGATGCGTTCCCGGATCAGGTCGGCGTGGCCGTTGTGCCGGGCGTACTCCTCGATCATGTGCACGTAGGCCCAGCGGACGCTCATCTCGTCGGCGCTGCCGTCGCGGCGGCGTCGCAGGAAGGTGTCCTCCAGGGACAGCTTGGCCGTCGCGGCCCGGACCGCCGTGAGTTCCGCGGCGTACGTGGCGAAGTCGGTCTCGGCGTCGGCGTCGGCGATGTCGTCCAGGTCGCCGTCGGGGCTCGCCTCGGTGTTGTAGAGGTCGTCCAGGTGCTCGCCGGCGGCGCGGATGCGGAACCACCAGCGCTCCACCTCGGTCATGTGCCGTACGAGGCCGAGCAGGGTGAGCCCCGAGGGCTGCACGCTCGGCGTCTTCAACTGCTCGGCGGTGAGCCCGCCGCACTTGAGCAGCAGCGTCTGGCGGTGGTAGTCGAGCCAGCCCTCGAGCATGGTGCGCTCGTCGCCGACGTACGGTTCTTGGGTCCGGGTGATCTCCGGCGCAGTCCAGGTCATGCCGCGCATCCTGCCCGGCACGGCGGACACTTCGCGACGGGTTATCAGGGCACGACGACGACGGGCCAGCGCCCGGTGCGCACCAGACGGGTGGCGACCGAGCCGACCAGTCGGTGACCGGCCTGCTCGGAGGCCCCCACCACGACCATGTCGGCCTGGAACTCGTCGGCCGCCGCGCACAGCTCCCCGTACGCGTCGCCGCGGCGGCACAGGAAGGTCAGCGGCACGCCCAGCTCCTCGGCCCCGCGCCGGCACTCCCGACGCAGCTCGTCGGCCAGCTCGTCGTGGGTCCGCTGCACCGCGCCGGCGTCCATCCCGGGCACCAGGGCGGTCAGGCCGCTCGCCGAGCTGACGAAGACCACCACCAGCGCGGCGCCCTGCCGGCGGGCCAGGCCGGCGGCGTACCAGCCGGCCCGCTCGGAGGTGCGGGTGCCGTCCACGCCGACCAGGACCACCCGGGGCCCGTCCGTGCCGCGTTCGAAGGGCAGTGGACGGGTCCGGGGGCCGTACTCCTCGCGGTCCGGTGCTCCCACGCTCATGGCTGGCTACCTCACCTCTGCTCGCCGGCACGGACCACGGAGGCACCAGCTCCGGCCGCGATGGTTGATTCTTGCTCGACCTCGGCGCCGATCGGAGAGCTGTTGTGCTGCCGCAGCGGCACCTCCTTGATGAAGCTCACAGCGATCAGCGCGATCAGCGCGAAGGGGGCGGCCGCCAGGAAGATGTCGCCGGCACCGTGGCCGTACGCGCTCTCCACGACCGTCCGCAGCGGGCCGGGCAGGGAGTGCACGTCGGGCAGGACGCCGCCGCCGCCCGAGCTGGACGCCGGGACACCGAGCTGGGCCAGGCCCTCGGCGGTGTAGTCCTTGACCTTGTGGGCGAGTACCGCGCCGAGCGCGGAGACGCCGATCGCGCCGCCCAGGCTGCGGAAGAACGCCACCACCGAGCTGGCCGCGCCGAGCTCGTGCGGGCCGACGGTGTTCTGCACGGCGAGGACCAGGTTCTGCATGGTCATGCCGAGGCCGATGCCGATCACCGCCATGTAGCAGCTGAGCAGGGTGAAGTTGGTGTCCGCGCGGAGCGTGCCCATCAGCGCGAAGCCGACGGTCAGCAGCGCCGAGCCCAGCACCAGGAACCGCTTCCAGCGGCCGGTGCGGGTGATGATCCGTCCGCTGAGCGTGGAGGAGACCAGCAGGCCGAGGATCATCGGCAGGGTCATCAGGCCGGACATGGTCGGGCTCTGACCGCGGCTGATCTGGAAGTACTGGCCGAGGAAGACCGAGGCGCCGAACATGCCGACGCCGACGGCGATGCTGGCGACGACCGCCAGGGTGATGGTGCGGTTGCGGAACAGCCGTGGCGGGATCATCGGTTCGGCGGCCCGGGTCTCCACCCGGATCGCCAGCGCGCCGAGCACCAGGGCGCCGACCACCATGACGGCGGACTCCCAGGAGGCCCAGGCGAACTGGTCGCCGGCGAGCGAGACCCAGATCAGCAGCACGGAGACCGCCGCGGTGATCAGCGTGGCGCCCCACCAGTCGATCTGTGCCTTCCGCTTCACGACCGGCAGGTGCAGGGTCTTCTGGAGCACGACCAGCGCGGCGATGGCGAACGGCACGCCGACGTAGAAGCACCAGCGCCAGCCGAGCCAGGAGGTGTCGACGATGACGCCGCCGATCAGCGGGCCGCCGATGGTGCCGACGGCCATCACGGCGCCGAGGTAGCCGCTGTAGCGACCTCGCTCGCGCGGCGCGATCATGGTGGCCATGATCACCTGAGCCAGCGCGGTGAGGCCGCCGGCGCCGATGCCCTGGAGCACCCGGCAGGCGATCAGCTCGCCGGTGCCCTGCGCGGCGCCGGCCAGCACCGAGCCCAGCACGTAGATCCCGAGGGAGAGCTGGACCAGGAGCTTCTTGCTGGTCAGGTCGGCGAGCTTGCCCCAGATGGGGGTGGTCGCGGTGGTGGCGAGCAGGGCCGAGGTGACCACCCAGGTGTACGCGGACTGGCCGCCGTGCAGCTCGGTGATGATCCGCGGCAGCGCGTTCGAGACGACCGTGGAGGAGAGGATCGCGACGAACATGCCCAGCAGCAGGCCGGAGAGGGCCTCCAGGATCTGTCGGTGGGTCATGTCGACGCCGGTCGCCCCGCTGGGCGCTGTCGCCTGGCTCATCGTTGCCTGCCTCCGGGTGGCCGCCTGAGAGTTGCCTGAGGCAACCGTATGCTTTGGTTGCCTCAAGCAACAACTTGTGGGACCGCTGGGTCATTCCCCGTCGGCGGGGCTCACTTCCAGGAGTCGTTGAACCGGCCGAGCAAGCGGGCGAACTCCTCGACGTCCCGGGCGGGCCAGTCGTCCAGGGCGCGCAGAAACTCCCCCAACCGGGCGGACCGGGCGAGGTCGAACCGGCGCTGGCCCTCCTCGGTGAGGCTGATCTGGGCGGCCCGCCGATCACTCGGATCCGGGTCGCGGTTGACCAGGCCGAGCGCCTCCAGGCCGTTGATCTGTCGGCTCAACGTCCCCTTGCCCACCCCGAGCCGTGCCGCCAGCTCCGTCAGGCGGATCGACCCGCTCCGGCGCAGCCACAGCAGCAGCCCGTACGTGTTGGGTTCGAGGTTCGGGTGCACCTCCCGGGCGATCTCCCAGGAAACCGCCCGACCACGGCGAAGCAGGGCGGTCAGTTCGTGCTCGACCGCCCGGATCGGCTCCGGCAGGTGCTCGTCCACGGGCTAGAGACTACGGCCGGGGCCGGATCAGCCGTCGCCGGCGAGCCGGCGGGACATCACCGGACGAAGTCGGCCGTCGCTCGTGGTGCCCTCGATGGTCACCTCGGCCCCACGGCCCCGATGGGTCAGGGTGGCCACGGCGTTGCCGAAGTAGGGGCCGGCCAGCTTGCGCCAGCGCACCCCGGGGCGGCGGACACCGGACGAGCGGGCCAGCGCCCGGGTGGCCCCGGCCGGGCCCGACGACCAGCCCAGCCGCATCAGCGGCCGGATGCCGGCCGGCACCTGGTTGTGGATCGGCGAACAGGTGAGCTGGTGCACCGGAGTGACCACCGCCGGGTCGGCGAACCGGGCCCTCGCCACGTACGAGTGGTGCACGTCGCCGGAGAGCACGCTGATCGACGCCGGAGGGGCGTACGCCGGCCCGGCGCCGACCCGTACGCCGGACCGCCCGGGTGTGCCGGTGCCGATCCGGGCGAAGGTCTCGGCGAGCGCCTCGAACGAGCGCCGGAAGGCCGCCCAGTGCTCCAGATCCAGCGCGCGACGCAGCTTCTCCGCCCCGCGGGCCACCCAGGGGCGGTGCGAGTCGGCGAGCTTCTCGTTCCACGCCTCGATGTGGTGGATGCCCTGCGGCAGCAGCCACGGCAGCGAGGCGCCGACCACCAGGTGGTCGTAGACCCCGTGCGCCTGGTCGAGGAACCAGGACCACTCGCCCGGCGGCAGCATCGCCCGATTGCCGGGGTCGAGCACCCGACTGCCCCGGTTGTCCAGCATGACCAGCCGGGTCCGGCCCAGGTCCAGCGCGTAGCTCCACTGGTACTGCACCGCCCGCCAGCGCTCGGTGTCGTGCGCGAGGTCGGACTCCTGGTCGACCCGGCGGCCGAAGTCGCGCAGCACGCCGGTGGCGTCCTCGGCGGCGGCGACCTTGGCGAAGAGCGGGTCGGCGGCGACCTCGTCCGGCGAGAGGTTGCCCAGGTGCTGGTAGACCCAGTAGGAGGCGAGCCCGCTGCCAATCCGCTCGGCCCACCACGGCTGCTCGCGCACCTCGGCCCGCCAGGCCGCCGACGTGTTCCAGTCGTCGATGATCTCGTGATCGTCGAAGATCATCACGCTCGGCACCGTGGAGAGCAGCCAGCGGATCTCCGGATCACGCCAGGACTCCAGGTAGAGCTTGGTGTACTCGTCGAAACTCACCACCTGGTCGGCCGGGGCGCCCTTCGGCCGCCGCCGTCGACGCTTCAGCAGCCGGCGCACCGTCGGCGACGTGACGTCGGCGTAGACCTGGTCGCCCAGCAGCACCAGCAGGTCGGGCAGCGCCTGCTCCGGGTCGGCCATCAACCGCCGGGCGTACGCGTCCAGCGCGTCCGGCGGGAGCTTGCGGGTGGTGGCGTGCTGGGTGGTCTCCCGGCACGAGCCGAAGATCAGGCTGACCGGCTGGTCCCGGTCGTCGGCGGCCCGGGTGCGGATCACGCTCGGCGGGAAGCCACTGCTCGGCACCGGCCAGACCACCTCGTCGTCGACCAGCACCTCGTAGGTCGTCGCGCTGTCCGGGGTGAGCCCCTCCACCACCACGAGCGCGTAGTGGTGGTCGTACGCCGAGAAGGTGGGTGCGGTGCCGGTGGCGCCGTCGGCGGTGCGGACGGTGACCACGGCGGGCGCCGCCGTCTCCACCCAGATGGTCGCCCGGGTGTCCACCACGCGCCGCAGAAGAGGGCCGATGAGCAGGTGTGCGGCGGGCATGCGGCCGAGCCTACCGCCGGTTACCGGACAGCGGCCGGGTGGCGGTGGCTGGGACGGCGTCGCCGGCATCTGGAAGGATTCCGGCATGGCCGAATATCTCGTCCTCGCCTTGGTCCTGCTCGGTGTGCTGATCGTCGGCACAGTCGGGCTGGTCGTGCCGCGCCTGCGGCGACGGCCCGAGCCTCCGCTACCGCGCACCGAGGTCGACACCCGGGCCGAGGAGGATCTCGCCGGCCCACCTGTCGAGGCACCGGAGTCCGATCTGTCCACCGGTGTCCTGGTCGAGCCGCCGCCGGTCATCGAGGTGCCCGCGCCGGCCGTGGAGGTGCCCGAGCCGACCGCCGGGCGGCTGGTCCGGCTCCGCTCCCGGCTGTCCCGCTCACAGAACGTCTTCGGCAAGGGTCTCCTCGGCCTGCTCGCCCGGGACCACCTCGACGAGGACGTCTGGGAGGAGATCGAGGACAGCCTGATCGGTGCCGACGTCGGCGTCGACGCCACCCGCGACATCGTCGACCGGCTGCGCGAGCGGACCCGCGTGCTGGGCACCCGCTCGGCCTCCGAGCTGCGCGCGCTGCTCGCCGCCGAGCTGGTCAACGCGCTCGACCCGAGCCTGGACCGGTCCCTGCGGACCGCGCCGAAGGACGGCACGCCGGCGGTGCTGCTGGTCGTCGGCGTCAACGGCGCCGGCAAGACCACCACCTGCGGCAAGATCGCCCGGGTGCTGGTGGCCGACGGCCGCACCGTGCTGCTCGGCGCGGCCGACACCTTCCGGGCCGCCGCCGCCGACCAGCTGGAGACCTGGGGCTCGCGGGTCGGCGCGGAGACCGTCCGCGGCCCGGAGGGCGCCGACCCGGCCAGCGTCGCCTTCGACGCGGTCAAGCGCGGCATCGACACCGGCGTGGACACCGTGCTCATCGACACCGCCGGCCGCCTGCAGAACAAGATCGGCCTGATGGACGAGCTGGGCAAGGTCAAGCGGGTGGTGGAGAAGCAGGGCCCGATCGACGAGACACTGCTCATCCTGGACGCCACGACGGGGCAGAACGGCCTGGAACAGGCCCGGGTCTTCACCGATGTCGTCAACGTGACCGGCGTGGTGCTGAGCAAGCTCGACGGCACCGCGAAGGGCGGCATCGTGATCGCCGTGCAGCGCAAGCTCGGCATCCCGGTGAAGCTCGTCGGCCTCGGCGAGGGCAAGGACGATCTGGCCCCGTTCGACCCGGCGCAGTTCGTCGACGCGTTGCTGGGGACCGAGGCCGCCGGACGGGACGCGTAGTCTCGGGTGACCACTGACGATCGCGCGTACGCGGGCTGGCGCGACCCCGGCCACCCCTCGCAGCGCCTCGGGAGACCGTACGTGACTTCGCAGGAGATCCCGCTGCACGGCGGCAACGTGAGCACCGTGGTCCGGGTCGGCGACACGGTCCGCCGCAACGCCGGGCCGTGGACCCCGTCCGTGCACGCCCTGCTGCGGCACCTGGAGTACGTCGGCTTCACCGGCGCCCCCAGGGCGCTCGGCATGGACGAGCGCAACCGCGAGGTGCTGTCGTACCTGGAGGGGGAGTGCGGGGAGTATCCGCTCGCCCCGCACTGGGTGACCGACGAGGCGCTGGTCACCGTCGCCACGATGCTGCGGATGTTCCACGACGCGCAGTACGGGTTCACGCCGCCGCCGCAGGCGGTGTGGCGCTCCTTCGGGCCACCGCCGCCGGACACCGAGGTGATCTGTCACCACGACGCCGCCCCGCACAACGTGATCTGGCGGCCGGACGGCACCCTCGGGCTGATCGACTTCGACCTCGCCTCGCCCGGCGCCCGGATCTACGACGTGGCGTACGCGGCCTGGACCTGGGTGCCGATCTTCGCCGACCGGGACTCGATCACCCTGGGCTGGAAGCGCCCGGACCGGCCGCGCCGGTTGCGGCTCTTCGCCGACGCGTACGGGCTGATCCCCCGGGACCGGCACCGGCTCATCCGGACCATCCGCAAGCGGATCGTGGACCACGTCGAGGGGATCCGCCGGATGGCCGCGGCCGGTGAGCCGGCGTTCGTCCGCATCGTGCACAAGGGGCACCTGCGCCGGCCGATGCGCGACCTGCGGCTGCTCGACTACGAGCGGCACGCCCTGGAGAACGCCCTCCGCTGAGCGCCCGTCGGTCGATGGGTCTGACCGGTCGGCCATCGACGAACGCCGTCCGGGTGATCCACCACCGTCCATGCCGCCGGCTGTGCGGACTTCGTGACACGTACGAAACAACCCGTCACGAAACGGAAACCGGCACGGGACCGTGGGTGAAACAGCCGGCCGCGAAGCTTCCGCGCAACCGGCCTACGGGCGACGCTGCCCCGGAAAGCCGCGAAGGAGGAAATTCACCTTTAGGAGGCCAGCGTGCCTGAAGCACCGACGATCGACGGCGCCAATACCGTTTGGCTGCTGGTTTCGACCGCGCTCGTGCTGCTCATGACCCCCGGACTGGCGCTGTTCTACGGCGGCCTCAACCGGGCCAAGGGCGTACTCAACATGATGATGATGAGCTTCTCCGCCATCGGGCTCATCTCTGTTCTGTGGTGGTTCTACGGCTTCAGCGTCGCCTTCGGGACCGACGTGAACGGATTCTGGGGCGACCCCGGCGCGTACCTCGGCACCAAGACCTTCCTCGCCGAGACCGACCTGTGGGGCGCGACGGCGGAGAACCCCAGCGGCATCGGTGTTCCGCTCTACGTCTTCATGGCCTTCCAGATGGTCTTCGCGGTGATCACCGTCGCGCTGATCAGTGGTGCCATCGCCGACCGGGCCAAGTTCGCCGGCTGGCTGCTGTTCGCCTTCGGCTGGGCCACCCTGGTCTACTTCCCGGTCGCCCACTGGGTCTGGGGCGGCGGGATCATCGGCGGTGACATCCACGCGCTGGACTTCGCCGGTGGCACCGCGGTGCACATCAACGCCGGTGCGGCCGCGCTGGCCGTGGCGCTGGTGCTCGGCAAGCGGCTCGGTTGGCCGCGCGAGGGCATGAAGCCGCACAACATCCCGCTGGTCGCGCTCGGTGCCGGCCTGCTGTGGTTCGGGTGGTTCGGCTTCAACGCCGGCTCGGAGCTGACCGTCGACTCGGTCGCCGGGCTCGCCTTCATCAACACGCAGCTCGCCACGGCGGCGGCGGTGCTCGGCTGGATCGCGGTCGAGTGGGTCAAGGACCGGAAGCCGACCATGGTCGGCGCCTCCTCCGGGGCCGTGGCCGGCCTCGTCGCCATCACCCCGGCCTGTGGCTTCGTCGCCCCCTGGGCGGCCGTCCTGCTCGGTATCGTCGCCGGGGTCGTGTGTGCGCTCGCCGTCAGCCTCAAGTACAAGCTCGGCTACGACGACTCCCTCGACGTGGTCGGTGTGCACTTCGTCGGCGGTTGGATCGGCTCGCTGTGGCTCGGTCTCTTCGCCACCAACTCGGTCAACGCCGCGATCACCGACGTGGTGGGTGCCTCGGACGGCCTCTTCTACGGCGGCGGCGCGACCCAGCTGGGGCGGCAGGCGCTCGCCGGCCTGATCGTCACCGTCTGGTCGTTCGGCATCGCCTGGGTGCTCGCCTTCGTCATCGAGAAGACGATCGGCTTCCGCGTCAGGGGCGAGGCCGAGGTCGAGGGCATCGACATCGCCGAGCACGCCGAGAGCAGCTACGACCTGTCCCCGGCGGGCGGCGGCACGGGCAGCGCGTTCGCGATGGCCGGCATCGGCACCCCCGGTGGCGGCGCGACGAGCGGTGCCAAGCCGGAGGCGGACTCCGCCGAGCCGGTCAGCGCGAAGGTCGCCGGTTAACGTTCCTGGGATGGAGGGGTTGGACATGAAGCTGGTGACCGCGGTCATCAAGCCGTACCAACTGGACGCGGTGAAGGAGGCTCTGCACGCCCTCGGGGTGGCCGGGCTGACCGTCAGCGAGGTGCAGGGGTACGGACGGCAGAAGGGGCACACCGAGGTCTACCGGGGTGCCGAGTACACGGTCGAGTTCCTGCCCAAGATCCGGGTCGAGGTGCTCACCGACGAGATCGACGTGGACAAGATCGTGGACGCCATCGTCGGTGCTGCCCGCACGGGCAAGATCGGCGACGGCAAGGTCTGGGTCACCGGTGTCGAGGAGGTCGTCCGGGTCCGTACCGGCGAGCGCGGCCTCGACGCCCTCTGACCAGGACGACGACCGACATGACCTCGTTGATCAGGGGGAACGCGTCAGGGAACGCCGGTGACGGCGACGCGCACCTCCTGATCAACGAGGTCGTCGGCGTTCCCGGGGGGATCGGCGAGCCGGCCCGGCTGGCCCGGGCGGCGGCGTACGACGAGTTCCTGCGGGGGTTGCTGCCCGCACGCGAGGGAGTGGCGCTGCTCGCCGTCGGCGGGCTGGGTCGACGGCAGTGCGCCCCGTACGGCGACCTCGACCTCGTGCTGCTGCACTCCGGGGTGCCCGGCAGGGACGAGCTGGCCGCCTCGGTCTGGTACCCGATCTGGGACGCCGGCCTGCGGCTGGACCACTCGGTGCGCACCGTCGCCGAGGCGCTCTCGGTGGCCCAGGACGACGTCAAGGTGGCCCTCGGTTTGCTCGACGCCCGGCTGGTCACCGGCGACCGGGCGCTGGCCGACGCGCTGATCCGTACCGCCGCCGACCACTGGCGGCGGACCGCCGTCCGCCAGTTGCCCGGCCTGCGGGAGGTCACGGCCGCCCGCTGGCAGGCCCACGGCGAGCTGGCCTTCCTGCTGGAGGGCGACCTCAAGGAGGCCGCCGGCGGGCTGCGCGACGTGGGGCTGCTGCGCGCGATCTCCGCGGCCGGGATCACCGACGCGCTCCGCCCCGCCGTGCGCGCCGCCCACCTGCGCCTGCTGGACACCCGCGACGCCCTGCACCAGCAGGTCGGCCGCCGCGTCGACCGGCTGGTGGCGCAGGAACGTGACGGGGTGGCCGCGCTTCTCGGCCTCCGGCAACTCCAGCTCGGCACGTCCGACGCCGGGCGGGGCCCGGGCGCCGTCGTCGAGGACGGCGACACTCTGCTGCGCCGCGTCGCCGGCGACGCGCGCACGGTCAGCCACGCACTGGACGACGCCTTCCGGGCGGCCGACCGGCTGCGCTCCGGCCGCTCCCGAGGCGGGAACGGCCACCCCGTGCGCCGCCCGGTGGCCCGCGACGTGGTCGAGCACGACGGCGAGCTGGTCCTCGCCCGCACGGCGATCGGCGCCCGCCCCGACCCGAGCCTGTCACTGCGGGTGGCCGCCGCAGCGGCGGCCACCCGACTGCCGATCGCCCGGGCCACCTGCGAGTGGCTGGCGGCGTACTGTCCGCCGCTGCCCGCGCCCTGGCCGGCCGAGGCCCGGGCCGCGCTGACCACCCTTCTCGGCGCCGGGCCGGGCCTGGTCCCGGCCTGGGAGACCTGCGACCGGTACGGGCTGATCGACGGCTGGCTGCCCGAGTGGACACGGCTGCGGAGCCTGCCCCAGCACAACCCGGTGCACCGGTACACCCTCGACCGGCACCTGGTGCAGACCGCCCACGAGGCCAGCCGGTACGCCCGCGAGGTGGAACGGCCGGACCTGCTGCTGCTGGGCGCCCTGCTGCACGACATCGGCAAGGGGTTGCCCGGCGACCACAGCACGGTCGGTGTGCCGGTGGCCGAGGCGGTGGCGACCCGGATCGGTCTGCCCGCCGGAGAGGCCGAACTGATCGGCACGCTGGTCCGGCTGCACCTGCTGCTGCCCGACGTGGCCACCCGCCGGGACCTGGCCGACCCGGTCACCATCGCCTCGGTGGCCGAGGCCGTCGGCGACACCGGCACCCTCGACCTGCTGCACGCTCTGGTCCGCGCGGACGCGGCGGCGACCGGGCCGGCGGCCTGGTCGGACTGGAAGGGCCGACTGGTCGCCGAGCTGGTCGCGCGGGTCCGCACCGCCCTGGACACCGGCGTGCTGCCCGAACCGCCGGCCCCGGACCCGGCGCTGCTGGCCGGGCCACTGCCGGTCGTCCACCTGACCGGGGACCGCGTGGCGGTGGCCGCGGCGGACCGGCGCGGCCTGCTCGCCACGGTGGCCGGCTGCCTGGCCCTGCACCGGCTGGAAGTGATCTCCGCGGACGCCTCCGCGGTCGACGGCCGTGCCCTGGTCGAGTGCCGGGTGCAGCCCCGCTACGGGCTGCCGCCGGACCCGGTCCCGCTCCGCGCCGACCTGCGCCGGGCGGTCGCCGGCGACGTGTCGGTCACCCAGCGGCTGCGCGGCCGTGCGCTCGCCGCCCGGGGCGGTGGCGCGGCCCCCCGGGTGGTCTGGCACCGCGAGGCGGCCACCGACGCCGTGCTGCTGGAGCTGCGCGCCGCCGACGCCGCCGGGCTGCTCTACCGGGTCGCCTGCGCGCTCGACGAGGCGGGCGCCCTGGTCCGCGCGGCCCGCATCTCCACGCTCGGAGCCGACGTGGTCGACGCCTTCTACCTGGTGGGCGGCTGGCCGGACGACGCCACCCGAGCCCGCCTGGAGGCCGCGGTCCTGGCCGCCGTGTGACCCACGCCGGAATATGGCTCGCCGCCGGATCCCGTCCCGCTGGGTCACCGACGCCCGTGCCGGCCGGTCACCACTGGGAGCGTGATACCTCACGGTCATATTTATGCCGCTGAGGTATCACGCTCGCGAGACCCACCGGGCCAGGAGGGCGGCGGCCGGCGGGATGCGCGGTCGACGCTCGGCGGCGGGTACGTCCGGGGGCGTAGTGGCGGTGCCGCCCGTGGACGCACGCCGGCCGGCCTCGACGCCGGCAGAATGGCGGCCATGCGGTGGTCACGTGGGCAACGGGTGCGGCAGGCGGCTCCCGACGCCGTGCTCGCCCTGGTGCTGCTCGCCTTCGGCCTGCTCGCCACCGGCCTGGCCGGGGACAACCAGCCGGGGTCGAGAGCGGTGGACGCCACCTGCCGGGTCCTGATCGCGCTGGCCGCGTTGGCCCTGCTGGCCCGGCGGCGTGCCCCGGTTGCCACCCTCGCCGTGGTCACCGTGGCGACGGCGACGTACCTGATGCTCGGTTACCCGTACGGGCCGATCCTGCTCACCTTCCTGGTGGCGGTCTACACGGTGGCGGTGCGGCTGCCGGTGCGCCCGGCGGCGCTCGCCACCGGTGGCGCGTTCCTGCTGCTGCTGGCCCACGTCTTCTGGTCCCGGGGCCCGGCGCCGGGCTGGGCCGGAGTGCTGCCCGCGTCGGCGTGGGTGGTCGTACCGTTCGCGGTGGGGGTGGTCGTGCGGGTCAACCGTGAGGCGGCCGAGCGCGGTCGCGCCGAGCAGGCCCGCAACCGCGCCGAGCAGGCCCGGCGACAGGCCGACGAGGAACGGCTGCGCATCGCGCAGGAGGTGCACGACGTGGTGGGACACGGCCTGGCGGCTATCAGCATGCAGGCGGAGATCGCCCTGCACCTGCTGCCGAAACGGCCCGAGCAGGCGGAGACCGCGTTGACCGCGATCAGTCGGACGAGCCGGGAGGCCCTCGACGAGCTGCGGGTGACCCTGGGCGCGGTACGGCGGGGCGCCGAGCGGGGACCGGTGCCCGGCCTGGCCCGGCTTCCGGCGCTGCGCGACCGGCTCGCCGGTGCCGGGCTCGCCGTCGACCTGCACGTGGACGGTGATCCCCGGGAGCTGCCCGCGGCGGTGGACCTGGCCGCGTACCGGGTGGTGCAGGAGGCGCTGACGAACGTGCTGCGGCACGCCGGCGTGCCCGACGCGGAGGTGACCGTCGGCTACCGCCCCGACGAGGTGACCGTCGAGGTCGCCGACCGGGGCACGGGTGCCTCCCGCACCGGGACCGATCCGGCCGGCGAGGACAGCGGCGGGCACGGGCTGGCCGGGATGCGGGAGCGGGTCGACGCGCTGGGCGGGCGGCTGGTCATCGGCCCACGACCCGGCGGTGGTTTCCGGGTGCACGCCCGGCTGCCGGTGGGGCCGACCCGATGATCCGGGTGCTGATCGCCGACGATCAGGACCTGGTCCGGCTCGGGCTGCGCGCGCTGGTGGAGAGCGAGGACGACCTGGCGCTCGCCGGGGAGGCGGCCGACGGGCTGCGCGCGGTGGAACTGGCCCGCCGGGAACGGCCGGACGTGGTGCTGATGGACATCCGGATGCCCGGCATCGACGGGATCGAGGCGACCCGACGGATCGTCGCCGACCCCGACCTGGTCGGTACGCGGGTGGTGGTGCTCACCACCTTCGAGCTGGACGAGTACGTCTTCGACGCGCTGCGGCACGGCGCCAGCGGCTTCCTCACCAAGGACACCCGACCCGCCGAGCTGCTGCGGGCGATCCGGCTGGTCGCCGAGGGGGAGGCGCTGCTGTCGCCGTCGGTGACGCGTCGGGTGGTGCGGGAGTTCGCCACCCGTCCGTCGCGGGTGCCCCGTCCGCACCCGCGACTGGACGCGCTCACCGACCGGGAGCGCCAGGTGGTCGGGTTGGTCGGTGAGGGGCTGAACAACGAGGAGATCGCCGCCGCTTTGGTGGTCAGCCCGGCGACCGCGCGGACGCACGTCAGCAGGGCGATGGGCAAGCTGGGAGCCCGGGACCGGGCCCAGCTCGTCGTGTTCGCGTACCAGTCGGGGCTGGTGTCGGGGTGAGGTCGTGCGGGCGCCGGCGGGGCACGGCCGGGGTGCCGGGTAGGCGGGCAGGGCCGGGCGACAGCGGCCGTGCGGCCGGCCGGCTACCCTTGCGGTGGCCGGACTCCGCATCACCGGCCGGGTTGTGCCCGCCGAAACACTGACAAACGGGATGTTCGCGTGTTTGACACCTTGAGTGACCGCCTGTCCGGGATCTTCACCAAGCTCCGTGGCAAGGGTCGGCTCACCGACGCCGACATCGACGCCACCGCGCGCGAGATCCGCCTCGCGCTGCTGGAGGCGGACGTCGCGCTGCCGGTGGTCAAGGGCTTCATCGCGAACGTCAAGGAGCGGGCGCGCAGCTCCGAGGTCTCCCAGGCGCTGAACCCGGCCCAGCAGATCATCAAGATCGTCAACGAAGAGCTGATCAACGTGCTCGGCGGTGAGGGCCGGCGGCTCCAGTTCGCCAAGCAGCCGCCGACGGTGATCATGCTGGCCGGTCTCCAGGGCTCCGGTAAGACCACCCTCGCCGGCAAGCTGGCCCGCTGGCTCAAGGGTCAGGGGCACCAGCCGCTGCTGGTCGCCGCCGACCTCCAGCGCCCCAACGCCGTCGGGCAGCTCCAGGTGCTCGGTGGCCGGGCCGGCGTCGAGGTGTACGCCCCGGAGCCCGGCAACGGCGTCGGTGACCCGGTGCAGGTGGCCCGCGCCTCGATCGAGCACGCGAAGCGGGCGGCCCGCGACATCGTCATCGTCGACACCGCCGGCCGACTCGGCATCGACACCGAGATGATGCAGCAGGCCGCCGACATCCGCGACGCCGTCGACCCGGACGAGGTCATCTTCGTCATCGACGCGATGGTCGGTCAGGACGCCGTCCGCACCGCCGAGGCGTTCCGCGACGGCGTCGGCATCACCGGCGTCGTGCTCTCCAAGCTCGACGGCGACGCCCGCGGTGGTGCCGCTCTGTCGGTGCGTGAGGTGACGGGTCAGCCGATCCTGTTCGCCTCCACCGGCGAGAAGCTGGAGGACTTCGACGTCTTCCACCCCGACCGGATGGCCAGCCGGATCCTCGGCATGGGCGACGTCCTCACTCTGATCGAGCAGGCCGAGCAGGCCTTCGACTCCGATCAGAAGGAGAAGATGACCGCCAAGCTGATGGGCGGCGAGCAGTTCACCCTGGAGGACTTCCTCGACCAGCTCATCGCGGTGCGGCGGATGGGCCCGATCGCCAACGTGCTGGCCATGATGCCCGGCATGGGGCAGATGAAGGACCAGCTCGCCGATCTGGACGACACCCACTTCGACCGGGTCACCGCGATCATCCGGTCGATGACCCCGGCCGAGCGCACCACCCCCAAGATCATCAACGGCTCCCGGCGGGCGCGCATCGCCAACGGCTCCGGGGTCACCGTGATGGACGTCAACCAGCTGCTCAACCGCTTCGCCGACGCGCAGAAGATGATGAAGCAGATGGGCGGCATGATGGGCCTGCCCGGTGGCGGCCGGCGCAAGGCGACCAAGAGCCCGAAGAACAAGCGCAAGGGCACCAAGGGTGGCGGTCGGCCGCGTACCGGGGCGGGCGCCGGGATGCCGGGCGGCTTCCCGGGCGGCATGCCGCAGCTCCCCCCGGGGATGGACCCGAACGACCTGGCCGGCGGTCAGGGCCTGCCGCCCGGCTTCAAGCTCCCGAAGATCGACTTCAACAAGCTCGGCAAGGGCGGCGACAACCGTCCCCGTTGACGGGTCGGTGACGGCGGGCGACGTCGCAGACGGCCGGATGATCCGGTAGGACTGTGCACATGGCTCTTCACGTGCGCGGTGTGCTGCTTCCCGACGACGAGGTCCGGGATCTCTGGCTGGTCGGCGACCGGGTGACCTTCACCCCGGTGCCCGGGGCGGAGACGGTCTCCGACGGTGGCTTCGTCCTGCCCGGGCTGGTCGACGCGCACTGCCACATCGGCATCGCCCGTGGCGGCGCCCCGATCACCTCCCTCGACCAGGCCCGCGAGCTGGCCCACGTCGACCGGGACGCCGGGGTGCTGGCGATCCGCGACGCCGGCTCGCCGTACCCGTATCCCGAGTTGGACGACGAGCCGGACCTGCCGCGGCTGGCCCGCGCCGGCCGGCACGTCGCCCCGCCGAAGCGCTACCTGCGCGACATCGGGGTGGAGGTCGGCGCCGCCGAGGTGGCCGCGACGGTGGCCGCGCAGGCGCGGGCTGGCAACGGCTGGGTCAAGCTGGTCGGCGACTGGATCGACCGCGGTGTGGGCGACCTGGCGCCGGCCTGGGACGCGGACACCCTCACCGCGGCCGTGCGGGCCGCGCACGACGCCGGGGTACGCGCGGCCGTGCACACCTTCTCCGAGTCGGCCGTGGAGATCATGGTGCGGGCCGGGGTGGACTCGGTGGAGCACGGCACGGGGTTGAGCCTCGACCTGATCGACGAGATGGCCCGCCAGGGCACCGCACTGGTCCCCACGATGATCAACATCGCCACGTTCGGCGGGATCGCCGAGCAGGCACGGGCCAAGTTCCCCGGGTACGCCGACCACATGCTCTCGTTGCGGGACCGCTTCCCCGAGGTCGTGCGAGCGGCGCACGAGGCGGGCGTGCCCATCTACGTGGGCACCGACGCGGGCGGCGGCATCAACCACGGGCTGGCCGCCGAGGAGATGCTGCTGCTGCATGAACAGGCCGGCCTGGCGCCGCTCGACGTGCTGGCCTCCGCCTCCTGGGCCGCCCGGGAATGGCTCGGCTTCCCCGGCCTGATCGAGGGCGGCCTCGCCGACCTGACCGTCTACCCCGAGGACCCCCGCCAGGACCTGCGCGTCGTCCGCGCCCCGTCCCGGACCATCCTCCGCGGCCGCGTCATCCGCTGAGGGGGCTGCGCGCCCGCCTCGCCTCGCCTCGCAAGATCGCGCTCGATCGTGGAAGTAGGGGCCTCGGGGTCACGCGGATACCACTACGTCCAGGAAGCAGCGCGATCTTGCGAGGCAGCCCTCGTGTGCCGGGTGGTCAGCGGGGCGGGCGGGCGGCCGCCGCGAAGAGGCGTACGGCCAGGTCGGCCAGGGCCGCGGCGGTCTGGTCGATCGGGTCGCGGGGGAGCACGATGTGGCTGACCACCAGGCGGACGATGGTGTCGGCGGCGAAGGCCAGTGCGGCCGGGTCGGCTCCCGGCAGGTGGTCGCCGACCCACTCGATCAGCGCACCGGACGCCTCGGTGAGCACCACCTCGGCCCGGGTGGTCAGGTACGGCAGCAGCTCGTCCGAGCCACCCCGGGCGCTCGTCAGGATCGCCTTGACCAGAGGGTTGTCCGCCGCCGCGGTGAGGGTGTGCGCGATCGCCGCGTACGCGCCGGCCCGGACGTCTGGACCGTGCGCCACCAGAGCGGCCCGGACGTCGCCGACGAACCGGTCGACCTCCTGCCGGGCGAGCGCCTCGGCCAGGCCGGCCTTGCTGCCGAACTCGTTGTAGACGGTCTGCCGGCTCACCCCGGCGGCGGTGGCGACCCCGCCCATCCGGACCGCGTCCCAGCCCGCGGCGATGGTCCGTGCGCGCGCCGCATCCACGATCGTGTCCCGCAGCCTCTGCCGCGACGAGGTCGTCGATTCAACCATGGTGGTCGAAGTCTACGGTCGTCCCGCGCGCCAGCCCAGGGGCCGCGATGGCGGCGGCGCAGGGGGAACCGACACGGCGCGACGCCTCCCGGGCGCGGCCGCACCCCGCACGACGCATAGGATGTGCGGTCATGGCACGCGTGCTCACTCCCCGTGCGGAGGACTTCCCCCGCTGGTACCAGGACCTGATCGCCAAAGCGAAGCTGGCCGACAACGGCCCGGTCCGCGGCACCATGGTCATCCGACCGGCCGGCTACGCCATCTGGGAGCGGATGCAGGCCGAGATGGACGCCCGGATCAAGGCGGCCGGGGCGGAGAACGCGTACTTCCCGCTGTTCATCCCGGAGAGCTATCTCAAGCGCGAGGCCGAGCACGTCGAGGGCTTCTCGCCGGAGCTGGCGGTGGTCACCCACGGTGGCGGCAAGCAGCTCGCCGAGCCGGTGGTGGTGCGCCCCACCAGCGAGACGGTCATCGGCGAGTTCATGGCCAAGTGGATCGACTCGTACCGGGACCTGCCGCTGCTGCTCAACCAGTGGGCCAACGTGGTCCGGTGGGAGCTGCGCCCGCGGATCTTCCTGCGTACCAGCGAGTTCCTCTGGCAGGAGGGGCACACCGCCCACGCCACCCGTGCGGACGCCCGCGCCTACGCCCGGCGGATCCTGCACGAGGCGTACGAGGACCTGATGGTCAACGTGATCGGCATCCCGGTGGTGGTGGGCCTGAAGACGGCCCGCGAGCGGTTCGCCGGCGCGACCGCCACGTACACCTGCGAAGGCATGATGGGCGACGGCAAGGCGCTGCAGCTGGGCACCAGCCACGAGCTGGGCCAGAACTTCGCCAAGGCGTTCGACATCAGCTACTCCTCGGCCGAGGGCGGCCGGGAGCACGCGTGGACCACCTCCTGGGGCACGTCGACCCGGATGCTCGGTGGCCTGATCATGACCCACGGCGACGACAACGGCCTGCGCGTGCCGCCGAAGCTGGCGCCGGTGCAGGCGTACGTCATGATCGTCAAGGACGGCGACGGCGTGGGTGCGGCGGCGGCCAAGCTGCGCGACGGCCTGCGCGACGCCGGTGTCCGGGTCGTCCTCGACGACCGGACCGACACCCCGTTCGGCCGCCGTGCCGTCGACGCCGAGCTGCGCGGCTATCCGGTACGCGTCGAGGTCGGCCCCCGCGACCTGGCCGCCGGCAACGCGGTGGTGGTGCGCCGGACCGACGGGTCGAAGACTCCGACGCCGGTGGCCGACGTGGTCGGCGCGGTGCTCGCCGCCCTGGAGACCGACCAGCAGGTGCTGCACGACCAGGCGCTGGCCAACCGCGAGTCGCGCACGGTGGAGGTGGCCACGCTCGCCGAGGCGATCGAGGCCGCCGCGACCGGCTGGGCGCGGGTGCCGTGGTCGGCGGTCGGCGTGGCCGGCGAGGCCGAGGCGAACGGTCAGGGCGTCACCGTGCGTTGCCTGTTGCGCGCCGACGGCTCGGTGCCGGATTCCGAGGACGAGCCCGACCTGGTCGCGATCCTCGCCCGCTCCTACTGAAGTGCGCCCGGGCGACCCCGTCGACCGGTTCGCGCCCGGTCGGCTGATCATGCACCGCAACGTGCGGCACGGCCGGATCGGATGGGTCCGGCCGGGCCGGGTGGTCAGCGACGACGAGCGCGGCCTGCTGGTCTGGATCGCCCGGGACTCGCCGGTCGCCCACGAGGTGACCGAGGCGGGGCTGGGGATGCGGGCCATGCCGTTCGCCGAGTGGATCTCGTCGGCGTACCGGCTGGCACACGGCCGATGGAACGGGCCGCCGCTGCTGAAGTTCCTGCCCACCGGGGCGGCGCACTCCGTCTGGTGGTTCCGCGACGAGCAGGACCGGTTCGCCCAGTGGTACGTCAACCTGGAGGAGCCCGGTGTCCGCTGGGACGACGGCACGGTGGCCGGCGTCGACGTGGTGGACCAGGACCTCGACGTGGTGGTTCGCCCGGATCGCAGCTGGCGGTGGAAGGACGAGGACGAGTTCGTCGAGCGTCTCGCCTTCGGAGACGACTACTGGGTGACCGACGAGAAGGCGGTCCGGGCCGAGGGGGAGCGGGTGATCGCGCTCGCCCAGGCGGGCGAGTTCCCGTTCGACGGCACCTGGTGTGACTTCACACCGCCCGCCGACTGGGACGCACCGGACGAACTTCCACCGGGCTGGGACCGCCCGCCGGTGCGCTGAGAGGTGTCGCCGGTCACCGCTCGGGGCGGGCCGGGGCGTGGTGTCCGGGTCCGGTGCGAGAGATCGGCTCCGGATCTGGCAGAATGGGTCGCTGGTATCCGGCACGCGTCCGGCGCCCTCTAACCCGGGCGCGTCGCCAGTCCACCGAGTAGTCTCCGGCCCAACCCCACTGTGCCGTCGGCGCTCACCCATACACACCGCCCGTGCCGGGCTGGTGAGATCGCAACAGGAGCGAAACAACTGTGGCCGTAAAGATCCGGCTCCTGCGGATGGGTAAGATCCGCAACCCGCAGTACCGCATCGTCATCGCCGACTCGCGCACCAAGCGTGACGGCCGGGCGATCGAGTTCGTCGGGGTGTACCAGCCGAAGGAGGACCCTTCGGTCATCGAGGTCAAGTCGGAGCGGGTCCAGTACTGGCTGTCCGTCGGCGCTCAGCCGAGCGAGGCGGTGCAGCGGCTGCTGGAGCTGACCGGTGACTGGCAGAAGTTCAAGGGCCTGCCGGCCCCGCCGCCGCTGCTGGTCGCGCCCGAGCGGGCCGACCGTAAGGCGGCGTACGAGGCTGAGGCGAAGGCTGCCGCCGGGCTCGCCCCGGAGACCCCGGCCAAGCCGGCGAAGAAGGCCGCCAAGGCCGCCGAGGCTCCGAAGACCGAGGCTCCGGCCGAGGCTCCGAAGACCGAGGCTCCGAAGACCGAGGCTCCGGCCGAGGCCCCGGCTGCCGCTGCCGACGCCGGTGAGCAGGCCTGACATGCCTCTGCGTCCGGCGTTGGAGCACCTGGTCAAGGGCATCGTCGACCACCCGGACGACGTCCGGGTGCGGATGGTTGATTCCCGTCGGGGCAAGCGGCTGGAAGTCCGCGTGCACCCCGAGGACCTCGGCACGGTGATCGGGCGGTCCGGTCGGACCGCCAAGGCGCTGCGCCAGGTGATCGGCTCCATCGGCGGGCGCGGGGTACGCGTCGACATCGTCGACTCGTACTGATGCAGCTCGTCGTCGGCAGGATCGGCAAGCCGCACGGTGTCCGCGGTGAGGTCACCGTGGAGGTGCGGACCGACGAGCCCGAAGCGCGGTTCGCCCCCGGCCTGGTGCTGCGCACCGAGCCGGGGGCGGTTCCGCCGCCCGAGCCGGCGGACGGGCGGCCCGGCGTGCCGTTCCGGGTTCCCCCGGAGCTGACCATCGAGGCGGCCCGCTTCCACCAGGGCCGGATGCTCGTCGCGTTCGAGGGCGTGCTGGACCGCGACGGCGCCGAGGCGCTGCGCGGCACCCTGCTCCTGGTGGACAGCGCGGACGTGGAGCCCCCGGAGGACCCGGAGGAGTTCCACGACCACCAGCTGGTCGGGCTCGCCGTGGTCACCCCGGCCGGTGAGCGGCTGGGCGAGGTGGCCCGGATCGACCACGCGCCCTCCTCCGACCTGCTGGTGCTGCGGCGCCCCGAGGGTCGTACCGCGCTGATCCCGTTCGTCCGGGCGATCGTTCCGGAGGTCGACCTGGCCGGTGGACGAGTGATCGTCGACCCGCCGGCCGGACTGCTCGATCTCTAGCCCGCTGGAGCACCCCCGCATGCGCGTCGACGTCGTGTCGATCTTTCCGGAGTACTTCGCCCCGCTGGACCTGTCGCTGATCGGGCGTGCCCGGGCCAACGGCGTACTCCAGTTGGCCGTGCACGACCTGCGGACCTGGACGCACGACGTGCACCGCACGGTCGACGACACCCCCTACGGCGGCGGGCCGGGAATGGTGATGCGCCCCGAGCCGTGGGGTGAGGCGCTGGACGCGCTCGCGCCGGCGCAGGCCCCGCCGCCCCGGCTGGTGGTGCCCTCGCCGGCCGGTGTCCCGTTCACCCAGGCCATGGCGTACGAGCTGGCCGCCGAGCCGCACCTGCTCTTCGCCTGCGGCCGGTACGAGGGGATCGACCAGCGGGTGCTGACGCACGCCGCGACCCGGATGCCGGTCACCGAGGTGTCGCTCGGTGACTACGTGCTCTTCGGCGGCGAGGTGGCCGTGCTGGTGATCCTGGAGGCGGTCACGCGACTGCTGCCCGGGGTGCTCGGCAACGCCGGTTCGCTGGACGAGGAGTCGCACGCCCACGGGCTGCTGGAGGCGCCGATCTACACCAAGCCGCCGAGCTGGCGCGGGCACGAGGTGCCGGAGGTGCTCCGCTCCGGCGACCACGGCAAGATCGCCCGCTGGCGGCGCGAGGAGGGGCTGCTGCGTACCGCCGCCCGGCGCCCGGACCTGCTCGCCGCGCTGCCCGCCGATCAGCTCGACAAACGGGACATCGCGGCACTGGACCGGGCCGGATTTCAGTCACCCCCGGGGGATGTGGCAAAGTAGGGGGGTTGCCGCATCTGCCCGCGCCCGCGGGTGGCTGCGAGGATCACCGACCGGGGTCGGCCCGCCGACCGCCACCCGGGGATCAGAATCACCCACCCGCGCACCGAGTGACGGTGCGCCGTGAGCCTTACGAGGACGCAGCGATGAACATCCTGGACGCCCTTGACGCCCAGTCGAAGCGGACCGACCTTCCCGACTTCCGGGCCGGTGACACCGTCAAGGTGCACGCCCGCGTCGTCGAGGGCAACCGGTCCCGTGTCCAGATCTTCCAGGGCGTCGTCATCCGCCGCCAGGGTGACGGGCTGCGCGAGACCTTCTCGGTCCGCAAGGTCAGCTTCGGTGTCGGCGTCGAGCGGACCTACCCGCTCAACGGTCCGGGCATCGACCGGATCGAGATCGTGACCCGCGGTGACGTGCGCCGCGCCAAGCTGTACTACCTGCGCGAGCTTCGCGGCAAGAAGGCCAAGATCAAGGAGAAGCGGGAGAAGCAGCCCAGCTGACTTCCCGCTCGCCACGCCGCCTGAGCTGCGCGTATGCCGTACCGACCGGACCGCACTACCCTGGTCGTACGGGCGCAGCGAGGCGGCGGCCCCGCCCACGTGGCGGGCAGCCGTCCACAACCGCCCGTGGAGCCTCGACGAGGCTCCCGGGCGGTGGTGTTTCTGCGGACCGGGGAGTGGCGTGGTGCAGACGCTTGACGAGGACGGCACCGTCGATCCGTGGCGCCGTCGAGCGCGCCGTGCGCGCCGGCAGATGCCCCTCTGGCAGGAACTCCCGCTGCTGCTGGTCGTCGCGTTCTGCCTCGCGGTGCTGATCCGCACCTTCCTGCTCCAGGCGTTCTTCATCCCGTCCGGCTCGATGGAGGACACCCTCCTGATCGGCGACCGGGTGCTGGTCAACAAGGTCGTCTACGACGTCCGTGACCCGCAGCGCGGCGAGGTGGTGGTCTTCCGGGGCACCGACCGCTGGGCGCCGCAGGTCGACGAGCAGCCGGAGCCGGGCTTCGTCGGCAAGCTCACCCGGACCGTCGGTGACCTGGTCGGGGTGAGCCGCCCCGGCGAGAAGGACTTCATCAAGCGGGTGATCGGCCTTCCCGGCGACCGGATCAAGTGCTGCGACAGCCAGGGCCGGGTCACCGTCAACGGCACCCCGCTCAACGAGTCGTACGTGCTGCGGGACTCCCCGCTCGACCTGCCGCCCAACCCGGGCGAGTGCCGCTCCCGGCGTTTCGACGAGGTGGTCGTGCCGCCCGGCCAGATCTTCGTGATGGGCGACCACCGTGAGGTCTCCCAGGACGCGCGCTGCCAGGGCCCGGTGCCGATCGACAACGTGGTCGGCAGGGCCTTCATGGTGGTCTGGCCGTCGTCCCGGTGGGACACGCTGCCGGTGCCGTCGACGTTCGACGACGTGTCCGCACCGGCCACCGCCGCCCCCGGTGCGCCTCCGGTCCGACCGACCCCGCAGGGCGGTGTGCTGCTGCTTCTCCCGTTGGTCGCCGCGCTGCGTGGTTCCCGCGCGTTCCGGACGGTGACGTCCGGTCCGGCAACGTAGGCTCCTTGGCGTGATTGACGAGCAGACCGACAAGCCCCGCAGCTCCTTCTGGAAGGAGCTGCCGATCCTGCTGGGTGTGGCGATCCTGGTCGCGGTGCTGGTCCGCGCCTTCGTGCTGCAGACCTTCTTCATCCCCTCCCCGTCCATGGAGAACACGCTCAAGATCGATGATCGGGTGCTGGTCAACAAGCTGGTCTACGACTTCCGGTCACCGCACCGCGGCGAGGTGATCGTGTTCAAGGCGCCGACGGAGTGGAGCGGCAACCCCGACGGCGAGGACTTCATCAAGCGGGTCATCGGCGTCGGCGGCGACCACGTGGTCTGCTGCGACCCGCAGGAGCGGCTGATGATCAACGGCAAGTCGCTCGACGAGCCGTACATCTTCTCGATGGACGGCGTCCGCGACAAGCCGGCCGACCAGGAGTTCGACATCACCGTGCCGAAGGGCCGGCTGTGGGTGATGGGCGACCACCGCTCCGCCTCCGGTGACTCACTGGAGCACTGGCAGCAGTCCGGGCAGAACATCACCGAGGCCACGATCCCGGAGGGCGAGGTCGTCGGGCGGGCGTTCACCGTCTTCTGGCCGGTCGACCGGGCCACCTGGCTGACCGTGCCGGAACAGTACGAGGGCATCCCGAAGCCGTAGTCCGACCGGGGCGTGGGCGATCCGCCGCCGGTCTGGCAGGCTGGGGCCGTGACCGTCTACACCCCTCGACGCGCGGCCCGCGTGCTGCTCGTCGACGCGGCCGGCCGGGTGCTGCTCTTCCACGGCTTCGACCCGGCCCGACCCGGGCACCACTACTGGTTCACGCCCGGGGGCGGACTGGACCCGGCGGAGGAGCCGGCGGCCGGCGCCGCCCGGGAGTTGGCCGAGGAGACCGGGTTGCGAGTCGACCCGGCCGAGCTGGGCGAACCGGTCTGGTCCGACACGACCGAGTTTCCGTTCGACGGCCGGTGGTACCGCCAGGAGCAGGACTTCTTTCTGCTCCGGGTGCCGTCCTGGCAGGTCGACACGGCGGGCTTCGACGACATCGAGCAGCGCAGCATCGCCGGTCACCGGTGGTGGCCGCTGGACGAGCTGGCGGCCAGCGGTGAGCGGTACTACCCGCCCGACCTGCCCGCCCTGCTGACCCGGCTCCTGCCCCCGACCGCCGACGCCGCCCGGGACGAGGCGTCGTGCTGACCCCGCCGCGCACCGTCGTGCGCCGGGAGGCCGGGCTGTACGCGCTGGAGCGGGCGCTGCAGCGGCGCGGGTTCCGGCAGGTGGCCGGCGCCGACGAGGCCGGACGGGGAGCGTGCGCCGGCCCCCTGGTGGCCGCCGCCGCGATCCTGCCCGAGGGGCGGCGCGGCGAGATCGAGGGGCTGGCCGACTCCAAGCTGCTGACCCCGGCCAGCCGGGAGCGGGTGTACGCGGAGGTCGTGGACCGGGCGCTGGCGTACGCCGTGGTGGTCATCCCTGCCGAGGAGGTCGACGCCCGGGGGCTGCACGTGTGCAACCTGGCCGCGATGCGCCGGGCGCTCGCCCTGCTCACGACCCGCCCTGAGTACGTGCTGACCGACGGCTTCGGCGTCGACGGCCTGGGCGTGCCGGGGCTGGCGGTGTGGAAGGGCGACCAGGTGGCCGCGTGCGTGGCGGCCGCCAGTGTGCTCGCCAAGGTCACCCGGGACCGGATCATGGTGGAGCTGGACGAGGTGTTCCCGGCGTACGGCTTCGCCGAGCACAAGGGCTACATCACCCCGGAGCACACCGCGGCGCTGCGGGAGCACGGGCCGTGCCGGGAGCACCGTTTCTCGTACGTCAATGTCGCGACGGTCTCCGGCCGTGACGGCCGGCCGCCGCGTGCCCGTCGGCCCGCCGGACCCGGCCCGGACGAGCCGATGGAGCGCTCCTCGGCGTCAGGGGGTACCGTCGGCGTGGCGTTGGGCGAGCAGCCTCGGCCTCCGGCGCCGGTGGGGGAAGATGTGGTCATGGAAGGCGGAGTGCGATGAGCGCGGAAGATCTCGAAAAGTACGAGACCGAGATGGAGCTGCAGCTCTACCGGGAGTACCGCGACATTGTCCGCCAGTTCTCCTACGTGGTGGAGACGGAACGCCGGTTCTACCTGGCCAACCAGGTCGACCTGCACGTGCGCAACTCCGACGGCGAGGTCTACTTCGAGGTCGAGATGCACGACGCCTGGGTGTGGGACATGTACCGTCCTGCCCGCTTCGTGAAGAACGTCCGAGTAATGACCTTCAAGGACGTCAACGTCGAAGAGCTGGAGAAGCCCGACATCTCGCTGCCCGCCGACTCCGGCTTCGGCGGCTGACCGCACCCGGCCGCGCCACCGGCCCCCCACCGGTGGCGTAGCCCACGCGGCCGGTCACTCGGCCGGCACCACGACCTCGACCCGCTGGACCAGGTTGTTGGCGAAGCCACCACGGTTCCACGGCTGCTCGACCGGCTGGGTCCGCCCGGACGCGTCGGTCGCCCGCGCGCCGAGGACGTACCGGCCCGGCGTCGCGGTCCACTCGTGCCGCCACCGCCGCCAGGCGAACTCGCCGCCCACCGCCGGGTCCAGCTCGGCCGGTGCCCAGCTCGCCCCGCCGTCGGTGGTCACCTCCACGGCGACCACCGGCGCGTGCCCCGACCACGCCCGACCGTCCAGAGTGCACGGCCCCGGGCGCAGCACCCGGCGGCGGGACATGAAATCGGGGAAGCCGGGTGGGCGGACCAGCGCGCGCGGCTCGATCCGGGTGACCGGTACGCCCGGGTCGTCGGCGTCGCGGCGCACCCGGTAGGCCACCGCGTTCTGGTAGCCCTCGAACGGCTCGGTCCGGACGTCCACCGAGTGGACCCACTTCACGTGCGCCATGCCGTACCAGCCCGGCACGATCAGCCGCAGCGGCGCACCGTGCTGCGGCAGCAGGGGAGCGCCGTTCATCTCGTACGCCAGCAGCACCTCCTCGCGCAGCGCGTCGGCGACCGGCAGCGCCCGCTGGTAGTCCTGCTCCACCCCACGCTCGACGCCGTGGTCGGCGCCGGTGAAGACCACGTCGACGGCGTCCGGCCCGAGGCCCGCCTCGCGCAACAGCGGCGCCAGCGGAGTGCCCGTCCACTCGGCGTTGCCGACCGCCTCGACCAGCCACGGCTGGCTGACCGGTCGCGGGTGCAGCAGAGCGCGACCGTTGCCGGCGCACTCCAGGGTGACCTGGTGGGTGACGCGGGGCCGCTCGCGCAGCTCGGCCAGGGTGACGGTCAGCGGCCGTTCCACGGCGCCGCCGATGCTCAGCGCGTGCGTGGCCGGGTCCAGCTCCGGGATGTCGTAGTGGATGAGCAGGTAGTGCAGCCCCGCCGGGGTGACGTCGTAGCGCAGCGCCTCCAGCGGGATGCCGTGGTTGCGGGCGGCGAGCTGCAACTCCTCGGCACTGATCGCCTCGTCCGGCTCGGCCAACCGCGACGGGCCGCTCACGTCGGCCACCGTCGGACCGCCGAGCGTCCCGCCGAACGGCGGACGATCGTCCTGATCCGGTCCCGGCGTCCGGTCATCGACAGTGGTCACAGTGGCCTCCCCGGTCCGAACGGCGGCGTCACGCCGTACGCGGCCCAGCCTAGGCCCTTGCCAACGCGGGGTCAGCGGGCCAGGAAGCGGAACATCGTCACACCGGGCGGCAGCGGCCGCGGCCGGCCGAGCTGACGGTGCACGCCCACGCCCACCCGGTCCGCCGGGGTGCCCACCGCGACCTGTGCGAACCCCTCCTGGGTGAACCAGTCACAGATGGTGGGTACCAGATCGGGCGCCCGTCGGTGCCTGGTCCAGATCACCGTGCCGCCACTCGCGCACAGCGCGGCGCTGTGCCCGACGATGGCACGCACGTCGGCGTCCGAGACGTTGCCGAACACGCCGCAGAGCAGCACCAGGTCGGCCGGAGCCAGATCGGCGTACGTGTCGGTCGCGGCCGCGTCGCCGACCACCACCTGAACGCCGGTGAGACCGGCCGCCTCGGCGGCGTCGACGGCAACCGTGACGTTGCGCGGGTCCAGCTCGACCAGGCGGGCGGTCACGTCCTCGCGGCGCGGGTGCGTGGCGAGCACCGGGATCAGGTCCCGGCCCTGGCCGGCACAGACGCTGATCACGCGCAGCGGCCCGGCCGGTGCCCGGTCCAGGGCCGCCCGCACCTGCCCCTGCACCTCGACCAGGCGGGCCGCCAACGCCGACCCCGGCCGGTCGTAGTCGTCGTGCCAGGCGAGCCAGTCCCGGTCCATCGGCCCAGCATAGGTAGCCTCGGGCGACCTCCGACATAGCAGATCATCGACGGCTCCAGGTGGTTGTCCACAGCACCGCTGGTCATCCACAGCTTCGGCGCTCGGGGTGGTGGACGGCCGGGCCCGGTCGGAGGCTGCCCTCATGCGACCGCCACCCGCCCCGCGTACCGGCGCGATCCGCCGCCCCCTGTTGCTCTGTGCCACGTTGCCGCTCACGCTCACCGTCCAGCTCTGCTGCCTCGCGGTGCTCGACGCGGCGCTGCTCGACCGTCCAGCGGCACCGGTCGTGCCGGTCGCGGTGGTCGCGCCGGTACCGGCGGATGACGGGCCGGGGCGGTTCCGGTGGCCGCTCGACGGGCCGCCACGGCCGGTGCGCCGGTTCGACCCGCCGCCCCGGCCGTGGCTGGCCGGGCACCGCGGAGTGGACCTGGCGGCGCCGGCCGGAGCGGTGGTCCGCAGCGCCGGGCCGGGCACGGTGCTCTTCGCGGGCCTCGTCGCCGGCCGACCGGTGGTCACCGTGGGGCACGCCGGCGGCCTGCGGACCACCCACGAGCCGGTGCGACCGGCGGTACGCGCCGGCCAGCCGGTCACCGCCGGCGCACCGCTGGGCGAGCTGCTGCCCGGTCACCCGGGTTGCCCGGCCGTGGCCTGCCTGCACTGGGGGCTGCTGCGGGGCACCGAATACCTCGACCCGCTGGCACTGCTCGGCCTCGGGCCGGTCCGACTGCTGCCCGTCGCCGGGGGTCAGCGCTGGGCGAGCAGCGGCGGCAGCCGTACGGCCAGCCGTTCGTACTCGTCAGCGGTGTTGTAGACCTGACCGGCGAGCCGCAACCACCCTCGCCCGTTCCAACTCATCACCGCCACCTCGGCGGCCAGCCGCTCGCCGATCCGCGTCTGCAGCGCCCGCGCCGCGTCGATGGTGGTGGCGGTGCCGTCCGGCAGCGGAATGAGACGCAGAGCAACCGCCGGCCCGCCCGGGTCGGGCAGGTGAGCGGGAGGCACCCCCAGGGCGTCGCCCACCACCCGCTGGCCGTACCCGGCGAGCGCGGCGTTGTGCGCCCGCACCCGGTCGACGCCGAGACTGCGCAACGTGAACAAGCCCGCCGGGGCGGCCAGCCAGGACGTGTAGTCGAGGGTGGCCTGCCACTCGACCCGAGCCGGGAAGCCGGCCTCCTGCTCCCAGGAGACCACCAGCGGCTCGATCCGGTCCCGCCACTGCGCGGCCACCGCCAGCAGGGCGGTCCCGCGCGGGGCGTACGCCCACTTGTGCAGGTTGCCCGCCCAGAAGTCGGCGCCGATGCTGCTCACCGGGGTGGGCAGCATGCCCGGCGCGTGCGCGGCGTCCACCAGGACCGGCACGCCGTGTTCATGGGCCACCCCGACGATGGCTGCGGTCGGGAAGAGTCTGGCGGTCGCCGAGGTGAGCTGGTCGACGACGAGCAGACGGGTCCGACCCGGGCGCAGGCCCGCGCGGATGATCTGCACGACCTGCTCGTCGGTCGCGGCCAACGGGACCGGCAGCACCCGGCTGACGGCTCCGGTGCGGCGGCACTCCCGCTGGATGGCCAGGCTCACCGCGCCGTACCCGTGGTCGGTGCTGAGCACCTCGTCGCCCGGTTGCAGACCCAGCGACTGGAGCACCACGGCGACGCCCGTGGTGGTGTTGCCGACCAGGGCGCTGCCGTCCGGGTCCGCACCCAGGAACCCGGCGAGGTGCCGGCGGGTGTGTGCGATCCGGTCGACCAGCCCCTGCGTGAAGAAGCGCAGCGGGTTGGCCTCCATCTCGTCGCGCAGCCGCTGCTGGGCCCGCTGCACGCCGATCGGCACCGCCCCGAACGAGCCGTGGTTGAGGTGGCTGACCGCCGGGTCGAGGGAGAAGAGCAGGCGGGCGCCCGGGATCGGCTCGGGGGGCTGCGGGACGCTCACCCGATGATCGTAACCGTCGGTCGATCAACGCCGACCGGTTCGCCGACTGGGTGCGCGGGGCGGCGACCAGCCCTTTGGCACAGTGGGCTTCGTGCGTGTCCCGCGCGTGCCGCCGCCTCGCGGCGGGCCGGCCCGCTCGGGGTCAGGCGCGGGGGTGGGCCTGGCGGTAGGCGGCGCGCAGCCGCTCGACCGAGACGTGCGTGTAGATCTGGGTGCTCGCCAGCGACGAGTGGCCCAGCAGCTCCTGCACGGCACGCAGGTCCGCACCGCCCTCCAGGAGGTGCGTGGCGGCGGAGTGGCGCAGCCCGTGTGGGCTGGTCGGGGGAAGACCGGTGGCTTCGGCGTACCCGCCGACGATCTGGCGGGCGGTGGTCGGGTTGAGCCGGCCACCCCGCGCGCCGAGCAGCAGGGCGTCAGCCGAGCGGGTGCCCGCCAGCGCCGGCCGCCCTCGACGCAGCCAGTCGTCCAGTGCCCGCTGTGCGGGCACCCCGTACGGCACCGAACGTTCCCGGCCGCCCTTGCCGAACACCCGGATCACCCGGCGGCCGTGGTCGACGTCCCCGACGTCCAACCCGCAGGCCTCGCTGATCCGCACGCCGGTGGCGTAGAGCAGCTCCAGCAGCACCCGGTCACGCAGTGGCACCGCCTCGGCCGCCGCCGCCTCCAGTGCGGTGCCCGGCCCCGCCGCGCTCGGCGTCGCCTCAGCCGGTGACGGCCCTGCCTGCGTCGGAGCAGTCGGTGGGTGACCCGTCGACACCGGGACCGGTAGCCGGCTCGGTGCTTCGACCAGGGCGGCGGCCTGATCGGCGCGCAGGACGGTGGGTAGCTCCCGGTGGGCACGAGGGCTGGCCAGCGCGGCGCCCACGTCGGCGGGGAGCAGGCCCGCCCGGTGCGCCCACGTACTGAACGCCCGCGCCGAAGCGGCTCGCCGTGCCAGTGACGTACGGGCGGCACCGGTGGTCCGCTGTCGGGCCAGCCAGCTACGCAGCACCGACAGGTCCAGCTCGGCCAGGTCGACGCGACCCATCCGGACGGCGTGGTCGAGCAGGGAGACCAGGTCGGTGACGTACGCGCGGACGGTGTGTGCCGACCGGTTGCGAACCCGGGACAGGTGTTCGGCGAAGTCGTCGACCGCGTCGCGCAGCGCGGGCGGCAGCTCCTGGTGGGTGACCCGGGTGCTCCGGGCAGGCCGGCTCATCGACGCCGGACCGGTGGCGTCCCGGCCCGTCGACCGGCCCGCGTAAACCCGCTGACAGCTGGCACGGCACCAGCCTACGGCTGGGCGCTGTCCATCGCCGGCCGCGCCGCTGCCGGTGTCGTCGGAGTCCGGGGCGCTGGTCCGGGCGTCCCGCGTTCCGGGCGGGCGGGCGGGACGAGGGCGTAGCCGTCCTCGCGGCGCACCACCAGGGACAGCTCCTCCAGAAGGGACAGCTTGCGCAACGCGGTCCGCACGTCGACCCCGGCCCGGGAGGCGAGCCCGTCCACGCCCAGCGTGCCCCGGCGGGGCAGCGCCTCCAACACCGACCGGGCGTCGTCGTCGAGCCCGTCGGCGGGCCGCTGCGGCCCCCGGGCCAACGGTGCCAGGTCGGCGCCGATCCGGCCCACCTCCTCGAGGACATGGCCCACCCCGGTGACCAGCCGGGCCTTGGGAAACTCGCGGAGCAGTTCGTGCGCGCCGACGGACATCGCCGACGTCACCGGCCCGGGCACCACCATGGCCGCCCGGCCGGTGTAGATGGCCCGTCGAGCCGTCTGTGTCGCGCCGCTGCGCGCCGACGCCTCGACCACGACGGTGCCCAGGGTGCCGCCGGCGATCACCCGGTTGCGGATCAGGAACCGGGGCCGCAGCGGCTCGGCGCCGGGTGGCCACTCGCTGACCAGCAGGCCGGTGTCGGCGATCCGGTCGAAGAGCGCGGTGTTGCCCACCGGGTACGGCCGGTCCAGCCCGCAGGCCAGCACCGCGACGGTCAGCCCGCCGGCGTTGAGAGCGCCCCGGTGCGCGGCCGCGTCGATGCCGAACGCGCCACCGGAGACCACCGTCCAGTCCCGCTCGGCCAGCCCGTATCCCAGCTCGGTGGCGACGTGCTGGCCGTAGCCGGTGGCCGCCCGCGCCCCGACGACGGCCACCGAGCGTTCCAGCGCCTCGCCCAGGGGCCAGCCTCCGCGCACCCAGAAGCACAGTGGCGGCGCCGTCTCGCCGTCCACCCGTCTGGTGGTGTCCGGCAGTTGCAGCGTGGCCAGGCCGGCCACCCGCGTCGGCCACTCCTCGTCGTCGGGTGTGACCAGCCGGGCGCCGAGACGGTCCGCCCGGGCCAGTGCCTCGGCCGCCACCGCCCGGGCGTCGCCGGCGGCGGAGCGGGCGGCCACCGTGGTGTGCAGCCAGCCGTCCGGGCTGCCGCCGTCGAGCAGCAGGTCCAGCGTCGCCACCGGGCCCAGCCGCTCGACCAGACGGTGCACCGCGCGGGTGCCCGGCTCGGCCAGCCAGGTCAGTGCGACCCGGGCCAGCCTGTGCTCCTCGTCGCTGCTCACGTCGCCTCTCCTGTCCGTAGTTGGATCGCCTCCCGCACGTCGTCCTGGTCCGGGCGGTCCCGGCCGTCCAGGTCGGCGATCGTCCAGGCCATCCGGATCACCCGATCGAAGCCGCGTGCGGACAGCGAGCCGGAGTCGAGCCGTCCGCGCAGCTCGGCGGTGTCCCGGTTGGGCAGCCGCCACGGCGGTCGGCGCAGGAGGGGACCGTCCACCTCGGCGTTGAGTCGCCGCCCGAGGCCGGCCCAGCGAGCGGCCGCCGCCTGCCGGGCCACCAATACCCGTGCCGCGACCGTGGCCGAGGACTCGGCGTCGCTCGCGGCCGCCATCAGCTCCGCCGCCCGTACCGGCATCAGCCGCACCTGGACGTCGATCCGGTCGAGCAGTGGCCCGGAGAGCCGGCCCAGGTAGCGGCGGCGGACCAGCGGCGTGCACTCGCAGTGCGCGTCGCCGGCTGGCTTCGCGCAGGGGCAGGGATTGGCGGCCAGCACCAGTTGTGTCCGGGCCGGATATTCGGTGGCACCCCCGCTGCGGGCCAGTCGGACGCGGCCGTTCTCCAGCGGCTGGCGCAGCGCCTCCAGCGCGCCCTTGCTGAACTCCGGTGCCTCGTCCAGAAAGAGCACCCCGCGGTGGGCCAGTGACACCGCGCCGGGCCGGGCCAGCCCTGAACCGCCACCGACCAGCGACGGCACTGTCGCCGTGTGGTGCGGTGCCTGCAGCGGTGGGCGGCGCAGCAGCCGGCCGCCCGGCGGCAGCAGCCCGGCGACCGAGTGCAGCGCGGTGACCTCCAGCGCGGCCTCGTCGTCCAGCTCCGGCAGGATCGACGGTAGTCGTTCGGCGAGCATCGTCTTGCCGGCGCCCGGCGGGCCGAGCAGCGCCACGTGGTGCCCGCCCGCAGCGGCCACCTCCAGGGCCCGTCGCCCCAACTGCTGCCCGGCGACCTCGGCCAGGTCCGGGCCACCGGTGACCGCGGTCGGGGTGTCCTGTGGGGGCTCGATCAGTGGGCTGCCGTCCCGGACGAAGGCGACCAGCCGGTGCAGCGTGTCGACCGCCCGCACCCGTACCCCGGGGATGACCGCGGCCTCGGCGGCGTTGCCGGCGGGGACGATCACCCGCCCGATGCCCGCCTGGGCGGCGGCGGCGACCATCGGCAGCACCCCGCGCACCGGCCGGACCGTCCCGTCCAGGCCCAGCTCGCCGAGGACCACCACCCCCTCCAGGGGAAGCAGCGGCAGCTCGCCCGACCCGCCCAGCAGCGCTGCCGCGATGGCCAAATCGAAGGCCGAGCCGAACTTCGGCAGCGTGGCCGGCAGCAGGTTGAGGGTGATCCGCCGGTTCGGCCAGCGCTGGCCGGAGTTGACCACGGCTGCCCGGACCCGGTCCCGGGCCTCGTGCAGGGCGGTGTCCGGCAGCCCGGAGATCACCACCGCCGGCAGGCCGGCGGCCAGGTCGGCCTCCACCTCGACAAGGTGACCGGTGACCCCGACCAGCCCCACGCAGAGCACCTTCGCGTAGCTCACGGCCGGTCACCGCCCGGCCTGCCCGTCCGACCTCGCGCGGCGCGCACCTCAGAAGGCGCCCTTCAGGTGGTCGACCCGGGCGGGGCCGGCGTCGGGCAGCCGGACCGACAGCACATCGAACCGCACCTCGTCGGCCGTCGTCCCGGTCTCGGCCAGCCAGCGGGCGGCGAGCCCTCGCAGCCGGCGAGCCTTGGTCGGCACGACCGCCTCGGCCGGGGTGCCGAAGCTGTCGCCCCGGCGGGTCTTCACCTCGCAGAAGGCGAGCACCGGCCCGTCCCAGGCGATGATGTCGATCTCCCCGTCCGGGCAGCGCCAGTTCCGGGCGATGGGCCGCAGCCCCGCGCCGATCAGGTGCCGGGTCGCACAGCGCTCGCCGTACGCGCCGACCGCCTGGTTCCGCTTCGTCATGCCCGGCACGGTGCCTTCCGAGGCACGAGAACCGCGACCCTGGCGTCGGTCCGCTGTGGACAACCGGGGTCCTGTGGACGACCGAACGATCTAGCCCGACGTGTGCTAGCCATGCGCGGCCACCCGGCCACGATCGCCCGTGGTCAGGTGGCGGAACTCTGCTCCACGCGGCGTCGTCCACCACCCCGCTCGCGTGACCTGCCACACCGCCGCACCCGTCTGCGGGTCGGCGGCGGCGGTGGCCAGCGCCGGGGTGAGATGGCGCGGGCGCAGCCGGTCGCATACGGTGCCGGACGTGGACGGACGACGGAGCTTTCCGGAAGATCAGGAGTCGCGCTGGTATCCCGACGAGCGGGGTCGCGGCTACGGCGAGTCGGAGTGGCGTGGCGCGGGTGAGCCGCGGTACCGGGACAACGACGTTCCCGAGCAGCGCGGTGCCGGCGACGACCGCTACGGCGAGGACAGCGCCGGCGGCAGGCGCCGGGAGTCGGCTCGGGCCGGCTCGACCGGGAGCGACCCGACGCCGCCGGAGAGCGACTCCGGCCGGTTCGCGGCCGTGCCCGACCGGCTCGGGGAGCCCGACTCCGGTCGCTTCGCCGCCGTGGACAGCGGTCGCTTCGGCGCCCCGGAGCCCGACTCCGGTCGCTTCGCCGCAGTCGACAACGCCCGCTTCGGCACCCGCGAGCCGGACTCCGGGCGCTTCGGCGCCGTCGACGCCCAGGCAGGCCGTTTCGGCACGCCCGAGGCTGACTCGGGACGGTTCGGTGCGGCCGACCCGTTGACCGACCGGCCGGAACCCGACGCCTACCGGGCCGTCCGCTCGCGGCGGGCCGACCGCGACCCGTCCGAGGTCTCCGGTGAGCTGCCCGGTCGTCGGGCCGCCCGCGAGGCGTCGGCGGGCTCGCCGCTGACCGCGGGCCGGGAGTCGACCCCGCAGGTCGCCGCCCGGGAGACGCCCCTGGCCGGTTCCCGCGAGGCGACGCCCGCCGGAGAGGTGCCGGCCGCCGTGCTCGCCGACCAGACCCGTCCCGCCCCGCTCGGCGGGTACCCGATCGTCGAACCCGCCCGGAGTGGCGACCAGCCGCACCCGCTGGAGATGCCCACCGGCCCGATGACGCCCATCGGCCCTTGGGGCGGCGAGCTGCCGGTGGCAGGGGAGCCCTCGGCGTACCCGCCGGTGGCCGACGGTGTCTACCGGACCCGCCGCCCGGCGCTCGCCGTGCTCTTCGCCCTGCTGGTGCTGATCTTCGAGGTGCCGGCGTTGCGGGTGCTGCTGGCCGGGGTGACGGGCGATCCGCTCTCCGCCGGGAACGTGGTGGTGGGCATCGCCCTGGTCGCCGGGCTGCCGATCTTCGCAACCGGGCTGTACGGGCTACGAACCGGCGGTCTCGCGCTCTCCGACAGCGGTCGGGGCTGGCTGCGCCCGCCGACGGCGTACCTGACCGTCGGCCTGGTGCTGTTCATCGCCGCCGCGCTCGCCGCCGGCTGACCCGCGCGGGTCACGTTCGCACGCAGTAGTGCGGATCATGGCGCCAGCAGCCCGCCGCGCACCCCGGGGCGGTGGGGCGGGTGAGGGGCGTACACTGGCCAACTGGCGACCGCCTTGCGCGGTCGACCTCGCGCGCCCTCTTCACGAATCGTCGTGAAGCGACGGCCTCCCTGGTCCCGATCTCGGTCGGGAACACCATGGCCGGCGACCAGGCGCCAGGACGCCCGGCCACCGGCCGGGCGTGACAACCAGGGATCTTGAGGAGTACCCCACCATGGCCGTCGTGACCATGCGTCAGCTGCTGGAGAGCGGTGTCCACTTCGGGCACCAGACCCGGCGCTGGAACCCGAAGATGAAGCGCTTCATCATGACCGAGCGCAACGGCATCTACATCATCGACCTGCGCCAGACCCTCGACTACATCGAGAAGGCGTACGAGTTCGTCCGTGGCACCGTCGCCGAGGGCGGCAGCATCCTGTTCGTCGGCACCAAGAAGCAGGCCCAGGAGGCTATCGCCGAGCAGGCGACCCGGGTCGGCCAGCCGTACGTCAACCACCGCTGGCTCGGTGGCATGCTGACCAACTTCCAGACGGTGTACAAGCGGCTCCAGCGGATGAAGGAGCTGGAGGGTCTGGGTGACCTCAGCGGCACCGCCGCCGGGTACACCAAGAAGGAGACGCTGCAGCTCTCCCGCGAGAAGATCAAGCTCACCCGCACGCTGGGTGGCCTGCGGGACATGCAGAAGCTGCCGGCCGCGGTCTGGATCGTCGACACCAAGAAGGAGCACATCGCCGTCGACGAGGCCCGCAAGCTGGGCATCCCGGTGATCGCGGTGCTGGACACCAACTGTGACCCGGACGAGGTCGACTTCCCGATCCCGGGCAACGACGACGCGATCCGCTCGGCCGAGCTGCTGACCAAGGTCGTCGCCGCCGCCGTCGCGGACGGTCTGATCGCGCGTTCCGGCCGTCGCCGGGGCACCGACGAGAAGCCCGAGCCGGGCGTCGCGAGCGACGAGCCGCTGACCGAGTGGGAGCGCGAGCTGCTCGAGCCGAAGAAGGCCGACGAGTCGGCCGTCCCGGCCGAGCAGGCCGCCCCCGCCGCCGTCGAGCAGCAGCCGGCGCAGGTCGCCACCGAGCAGCCGGCGGCCGCCACCGCGGAGTGACCGCACCGTCGCTGCCCCGCCGTCCGTTTTTGCGTACCCCGGGGCAGCGGCGGTACGCCGGGCACGATCGGCCCGGATCCGGGTAACCGGCACCTCTGACCATCCACACGCCGTCTCAACACCGAAGAGAGAGCCATGTCCCAATTCACCGCCGCGGACGTCAAGAAGCTCCGCGACCTCACCGGCGCCGGCATGATGGACAGCAAGAAGGCGCTGACCGAGGCCGAGGGCGACTTCGAGAAGGCCACCGAGATCCTGCGCGTCAAGGGCGCCAAGGACGTCGGCAAGCGGGCCGGCCGGACGGCCGCCAACGGCCTTGTCGCCCACTCGGGCCAGGCGCTGCTGGAGCTCAACTGCGAGACCGACTTCGTGGCCAAGACCGAGTCGTTCATCGCCCTGGCCCAGCAGTTGGTCGAGCACGGCGAGCGCTCCGGCGTGACCAACGCCGAGGAGCTGCTGGCCAGCGAGCTGAACGGCAAGCCGGTCGCCGACCTGATCCAGGAGCAGTCCGCCAAGATCGGCGAGAAGCTGGTGCTCAACCGCTTCGCGAAGCTGGACGGCACCACCGCCGTCTACCTGCACCGCAAGGCCCAGGACCTGCCCCCGGCGGTCGGCGTGCTGGTGCAGTACGCGGGCAAGTCGGACGAGGCCGGTGACGCCGACGCTCGTGGCGTCGCCATGCAGATCGCCGCGATGCGGCCGAAGTACCTCACCCGTGACGAGGTGCCGGCCGAGGTCGTCGAGTCCGAGCGGCGCATCGCCGAGCAGACCGCCCGCGAGGAGAACAAGCCCGAGGCGGCGCTGCCGAAGATCGTCGACGGCCGGGTCAACGCCTTCTTCAAGGACTACGTCCTGATCGAGCAGGCGTCGGTCACCGACAACAAGAAGTCGGTGAAGCAGGTGCTGGCCGAGGCCGGCATCGAGGTCACCCGCTTCGTGCGGTTCGAGGTCGGCCAGGCCTGAGCCGCCACCGGGCGCCGCACGCGCCCGTGGGCAGGAAACGTCGACGAGGAGGCCGCCGGTGTACGTGACAGGCACCGCGGCCTCCTTGTCACATAGGGTCGGCAGCGGCAGGTTCGCGGCGCGCGGGGCGTACGCGTGGGGAAGGGCGGGGCGGATGACGCAGGTTGTGAGTGACCGGACGCTGGCGGTGGACGATCCGACGGCGCCGCCGCCCGGTCGGGCCCGCCGGGTGGTGCTGAAGCTCTCCGGTGAGGTGTTCGGTGGCGGCGCGATCGGCGTCGACCCGGACGTCGTCCAGGCCATCGCCCGCCAGATCGCCACCGTGGTCCGTCGCGGCGTGCAGGTCTCCGTGGTGGTCGGCGGGGGCAACTTCTTCCGCGGCGCGGAGCTGCAGAAGCGGGGGATGGACCGGGCCCGCGCCGACTACATGGGCATGCTCGGCACCGTGATGAACTGCCTCGCCCTGCAGGACTTCCTGGAGAAGGAAGGCATCGAGACCCGGGTGCAGAGCGCCATCACGATGGCTCAGGTCGCCGAGCCGTACATTCCGCTGCGGGCGATCCGGCACCTGGAGAAGGGCCGCGTGGTCATCTTCGGCGCCGGGGCGGGCATGCCGTACTTCTCCACCGACACCGTTGCCGCTCAGCGGGCGCTGGAGATCCGGGCTGACGTGGTGCTGATGAGCAAGAACGGGGTGGACGGCGTGTACACCGCCGACCCCCGGCTCGACCCGACCGCCAGCAAGTTCGACTCGATCACCTTCTCCGAGGTGCTGCGCCGCAACCTGCGGGTTGCCGACGCGGCGGCGTTCAGCCTCTGCATGGAGAACGGCCTGCCGATGCTGGTCTTCGGCGCGCAGGGTGACGACACCATCATCCGCGCGGTGGGTGGCGACAAGATCGGCACCCTGATCACCGCCTGAGCCCCGCCCCGCCCGCGGCGACGGCAGCGGCGGTCCCGGCGACTTTCAGCAGAGCCCACGACGAGCACAGAAGGAGGCGAGGAGACCGGTGATCGACGACACCCTCCTCGAGGCCGAGGAGAAGATGGAGCGTGCGGTCGAGCACGCCAAGGAGGAGTTCGGCGCCATCCGTACCGGTCGCGCCAACGCCGCCATGTTTTCCAAGGTCATCATCGACTACTACGGCACGCCCACGCCGCTGACCCAGATGGCGTCCATCGCCGTCCCCGAGCCGCGGATGGCCATCATCAAGCCGTACGACAACTCGCAGATCAACGCGATGGAGAAGGCGATCCGCGACTCGGACCTCGGGGTGAACCCGAACAACGAGGGCAACCAGCTGCGCATCCTGCTCCCGCAGATGACCGAGGAACGCCGCCGCGACATGATCAAGGTGGCTCGGCACAAGGGTGAGGAGGCCAAGGTGGCGATCCGCAACGTCCGCCGCCGTGGCAAGGAGGAGCTGGACCGGATCGTCAAGGACGGCGAGGCCGGCGAGGACGACGGCCGCCGCGCCGAGAAGGAGCTGGACGACCTGACCCAGCGTTACGTGGCGAGCATCGACGACCTGGTCAAGCACAAGGAGACCGAGCTGCTGGAGGTCTGACCCCCGGCCCGGGTGTCCGCCCCGGCAGGCAGTCGACGTGAGGCCCGACCCCGCTTTCGGGGACGGGCCTCGTGCCGTTTGCCAGCTCGGGATCCGGACGGTCCGGGTGGTCTCGGGTCAGGGTCGTTCCGAGGTACGCGTGGACGCCGTCGTCCCGCTCGCCGCCCGGGTGGGAGGCCGGGGCCGATCGTCCACCTCGCCCCGGCGGCGGGTGCAGTAGGCTCGGCAGGATTCCCGGCCACCGGGCGGTGAACACCGGGGATCGACCGACCGTAGGGGCGGTCGACCGGAGGAACAAAAGTCACGCGTGTAGGGGATGCTTGTGGTCTTGCGTCATGTGGTGGTACTCGTGCCGCGTCGCGGTGCGTGATGTCCCACCCCGACCCCTACGGTGGCGAGCCTCGCGGCTGGGAGCGGCCGGAGCGCCCGACGGCCCTGCCCTGGCCAGAGCCGGAACTCGAACCGGGCCAGTGGAGCCGCCGTCCGGCCGCCGGCGCTGAGCTGTACGCCGAGCCGCGTACCCGCCCGCCCGCCGACCCGTACCCCGCGGATCCCTACGACGACCGTGGGCGGCCGGCCCGCCCGGACGACCGGGACCGGTACCAGGACGACCGCAACCAGCCCGACCGGTACGACGAGCGGGGCCGGGGCGGCCGGTACGACGCCCGCCCGCCCGCCGGCGGCGACGGCCCGTCCCGCTTCGACGGCCCGCCCGGTCATGCCGGCGCCGAGCGGTACGACGAGCCCGGCCGGTACGACGGTCACCCGATGCGCCACGACGACCCGATGCGCCACCACGACCCGGTCCGCTACGACGACGATGCCGGTTATCCGACCGCGCAGCTCGCGCCGATCGGCGCCGACGTCGGCCCGGACGAGGACCTGATGTCCGAGCCGGAGCCTCCGGCCGGCCGACGGTCGAAGGGCCGACGCCGGGCGAGCGCCGACCGACCGGCCACCCAGCAGGTGGGCTCCGGGCGCGCCGGCCGTAACCTGCCGGCGGCGATCGGGGTGGGTCTGGGGCTCGGCGCGCTGATCGTGGTGCCGCTGGTCTTCTACCCGCTGGCGTTCCTCGTGGTGATCGCCGCGGCGATCGGCGTCGGCATCTGGGAGATGGCCCGGGCGGTCCGGCGCAGCGGCGCCCACCCACCGCTGGTGCCGCTGGTCGCCGGCGGCGTGCTGACCGTGGGTCTGGCCTGGTTCGCCGGCCCGGACGCGCTCAGCCTGGGGCTGCTGGTCACCGTCCTGGGCACGATGATCTGGCGGTTGGGCGACGGCCCGGGCGGCTTCCAGCGGGATCTCACCGCCGCCACCCTGATCGCCGTCTACGTGCCCTTCCTCGGCGGGTTCGCGGCGCTGCTGGCGGCGGCCCCCGACGACGGCCCGCTGCGCATCCTGGCCACACTCATCGCGGTGGTCCTCTCCGACACCGGCGGGTACGCCGCGGGCGTCTCGTTCGGTCGGCACCCGATGGCGCCGTCGGTGAGCCCGAAGAAGTCGTGGGAGGGCTTCGCCGGCTCGGTCACGGCGGCGGCCCTGGGCAGTGCCCTGCTGCTGTGGCTGATGTTCGACCTGGCGCCGTGGTGGGGTGCGGTGTTCGGGGTGGCCGTCGCCTGCGCGGCGGTCCTCGGCGACCTCGCCGAGTCGATGATCAAGCGCGACCTCGGCATCAAGGACATGAGCAACCTGCTGCCGGGCCACGGTGGCCTGATGGACCGGCTGGACTCGATCCTGTTCGCGGTGCCGACCGCGTACCTGTTGCTGGCGATCTTCGTGCCGATGGTGAAGTGAGGCATGGATCACGCCGGCACGGTGAACCCGATCCCGCGGTCGGGGCCGGTTCGACACCTCCGGACAGGTACGTGTCGCCGAGAGCGTGACACACTGGACCAGCCATGACGAGCCTGCCGTTGATCCCCGTTACCTCGGACGCCCCCGCCGCACGCCGGGCCTCCATGCCACCTCAGCACCTCGCCGACCTGGACCTGGCCGGCCGCCAGGCGCTGGTCGCCGGGCTGGGCGAGCCGGCCTTCCGCGCCAAGCAGGTCTCCAACCACTACTTCGGGCGGCTGGTCCGCGACCCGCAGGCGATGACCGACCTGCCCGCGGCGACCCGGGAGCGGCTGGCCGACCAACTGCTGCCGAAGCTGCTCACTCCGGTGCGCGAGCTGGCCTGTGACGACGGCGCCACCCGCAAGGCGCTCTGGCGGCTGCACGACGGCTCGCTGGTGGAGAGCGTGCTGATGGGCTACCCGGACCGGGTCACCGTCTGCATCTCCAGCCAGGCCGGCTGCGGCATGGCGTGTCCGTTCTGCGCCACCGGCCAGGCCGGGCTGACCCGCAACCTGTCCACCGCCGAGATCGTCGACCAGGCCGTGTACCTGGCCGGGGTGGCGGCCTCCGGTGCGGTCGCCGGCTCCCCACCGCGGCTGTCGCACGTCGTCTTCATGGGCATGGGCGAGCCACTGGCCAACTACTCCCGGGTGATCGGCGCGATCCGTCGCCTGGTCAGCCCGGCTCCCGAGGGGCTCGGCCTGTCCCAGCGGCACATCACCGTTTCCACGGTCGGCCTGGTTCCTGCCATCCGCCGACTGGCCAGCGAAGACCTCTCAGTGACCCTTGCGCTGTCGTTGCACGCCCCCGATGATGATCTGCGCGACGAACTCGTGCCGGTAAACCAGCGCTGGAAGGTTTCCGAGGTGCTGGACGCAGCGTGGGACTACGCCGCCCGGACGGGCCGTCGCGTGTCGATCGAGTACGCGATGATCAAGGACGTGAACGACCAGCCGTGGCGGGCCGACCTGCTCGGGCGGCTGCTGGCCGGCAAGTTGGCGCACGTGAACCTCATTCCACTCAATCCGACGCCGGGCAGTCGCTGGGACGCGAGCCCGAAGCCGGTTGAGCGGGAGTTCGTCCGGCGGTTGCGCGACGCCGGGGTGTCCACCACCGTACGGGACACCCGGGGTCGCGAGATCGACGGCGCGTGTGGCCAGCTCGCCGCCGCCGAGGACGACAACGACACCAACACCGACCGCGCCGGAGAGGCACCGGCGTGACCGGGCGTGGCGAACGAGACCAGGAGACATAGTGGCGAGTCAGGGTCAGCGTTTCCGGCGCAAGGCGCTCCGCCGGGGATACAAGGTCGACGAGGTGGATGCCTTCCTCGACCGGGTCGAGGCGACGCTCGACGGCCGACAGGTCGGCGCGCCGGTGGCCTCCCAGGAGGTCCACGACGTCGTCTTCCGGGTCCGGTTCAACGGTTACGACGAGTGGCAGGTCGACCTGCACCTGGACCGGGTCGAGCGGCAGCTGGCCGAGCTGGAGGAGCGCAACGCCGCCGGGCGCGGTGGCGACCCCCGCATGGGTGACCGGATGGGCCCACCGGACCGGCTGGGTCCGCCGATGCGCGACGAGCGCGGCATGGTTCCGCAGCCCATGCCGCCCCGGCCGATGCCGGCGCAGGCCGGCCCGCCCGCCGACCGCTACGGCCGCTACGACGAGCCGACCGGCGCCTTCGCCGGTGGGTACGACGCCCCCCGCGGCGGTTACGACGCGCCGCGCGGCCCGGGTGGTCCCGGCCCGATGGGTCCGGGCGGCCCGATGGGTGGGCACGGTGCCCCGCCGCGTGGCCTGCCCGCCGGCCCGGGTGGCTACGGCCAGGACGACCAGCGGATGCCCGGTGGTTACGGTCCCCCCGACGATCAGCGCATGCCCGGTGGCTACGGCCCCCCGGACGACCAGCGCTCGCCGGGCGGCTACCCGCCGGAGGAGCCGCGCTTCGACGGCTTCGAGGCCGGTCGGCACGGCCGTGCCGACATGACCGCCGAGATCCGGATGCCCGAGCGGGACCTGCGCGACATGCGCCGTGGCCCGGCCGGCCCGCCCCCGATGCCGCAGCAGGGCATCGGCGGCCCGCCGATGGCCGGTCCGCCCGCCGTCGCCGGTCCGCCGGTCGGGGGTCCGCCGATGGGTGGCCCGCCGATGGCCGGCCCGCCCGGCAGCGACCTGTACCGGGTCGACCAGATCCGGCGCAGCTTCCAGGTGCGCCGGTTCGGCAGCGGGTACGACCCGGACCAGGTCGACCGCTTCTTCGACACCCTGCTCGGCGGCATGCAGGGCCGCAACCCGATGCCGGTCAACCCGAAGGACCTGGACACGCTCCGGTTCGGCCTGGTTCCCGGCGGCTACTTCGAGGCCGAGGTCGACGCCGCGCTCAAGGACGTGCAGGACATCCTCTTCGGGCGCTGAGCCCGACGCGTACGGACGAGGGCCCGTCCCCGGGTGGGGGCGGGCCCTCGGCGTACGTCGGCCGGTCGTCCGGCGGCCGGTCGGGTCAGGAGCGCAGACCGTTGCGCCGCAGCACGGCGTCGCCGATCACGATGATCAGCAGCAGCGCGGCCAGGCCGACCAGCCAGATGTCCTCGACCCTGCCCTCGTGGTTGCCGCAGATCATCGCCAGCAGCGCCAGCGCCGTGAGCACCGCGCCGATCCGCCCGGACTTGCGGTGCCCGGGCTTGTGCTGGTCTGGCGACGTTACCGGCTCGCTTCCTGCCACTGTCGGTCCTTCCCTCGCGATCGGATCTCCGGTTAGTCTGGCACGCCTCCTGCCCGGGTCGGCGCGGTGGGGGTTTCCCCGGCCCAGGGTCCCGCCCGGCGGGGCCGGACGGCACTACCGGCGTCGCGGGGCGGCGGTCAGACTCCCTCCGGTAGCGTTTGGCGTACACCTGATTGTCTGTTTGAGGGGGACTGTGCGGTGCGAGTGACCGGAACCGGGCACGCCAGCATGCGGATCGACACGGCCGCGGGCAGTATCCTGTGCGACCCGTGGGTCAATCCTGCCTACTTCGCCTCGTGGTTTCCGTTTCCGGACAATTCCCTGCTCGACTGGGAGAGCCTGGGCCAGGTCGACTACCTGTACGTCTCCCACCTGCACCGGGACCACTTCGACGCCAAGCACCTGCGGGACTTCGTCTCCAAGGACGCCACGGTCCTGCTCCCCGAGTTCCCCACCTCCGAGATGGAGGACGAGTTCCGGGCGCTGGGCTTCACGAAGTTCCTGAAGGCGCCGAACGAGCAGGTCGTGGAGCTGCCCGGCGGCCTCAAGATCATGATCCAGGCGCTGACCAGCCCCACGGACGGCCCGATCGGCGACTCGTCGCTCTGGGTGGAGTACGACGGGGTGCGGCTGCTCAACCAGAACGACGCCCGACCCACCGACCTGAGCGTCTTCGCCGAGCTGGGGCACGTGCACGCCCACCTGCTGCAGTTCTCCGGCGCGATCTGGTACCCGATGGTCTACGAGCTGCCGCAGGCGGCGAAGACCGCGTTCGGCAAGCAGAAGCGCGACCGGCAGTTCGACCGGACCTGGCGCTACATCGACGACCTGAAGGCGTCGCACGTCTTCCCGATCGCCGGCCCGCCATGCTTCCTCGACGACGCGCTGTGGCAGTTCAACGACATCCACGGCGACGAGGGCAACATCTTCCCCGACCAGTCGGTCTTCCTGGCCGAGTACGCGAAGGTCGGCGGCACCAACGGGATCGTGCTGCTGCCCGGCAGCGTCGCGGAGGTCACCACCGAGGGCGCGACCACGACCCACCCGGTGCCGGTCGAGGAGTTCTTCGCGAACAAGGTCGCCCACCTGGAGGAGATGCGGGAGCGCAAGCGCCCGATCATCGAGGCCGAGAAGGCGTCCTGGCGGCATCCCGAGGTGGACGTGCTCGCTCAGATGAAGAGCCGGATCGAGCCGCTGCTCGACGAGTCGATCTACCTGGCCAAGGGTGTCGGCGGCCCGGTCCGCTTCGACCTGGTGGGCTACGACGGGGAGAGCGTCGAGTCGATCGTGGTGGACTTCCCCGGCAAGGAGGTCCGGCCGTACGCCGACGAGAAGGTCCGCTACCGGTTCCGTACCGAGCGGGCGCTGATCGAGCACCTGCTGTACATCGACGAGGTGGACTGGGTCAACTCGCTCTTCCTCTCCTGCCGGTTCTCGGCGGCCCGGATCGGCCAGTACAACGAGTTCGTCTACGCGTTCTTCAAGTGCCTCTCCGAGGAGCGGCTCCAGTACGCCGAGGGCTGGTACGACGAGCACGAGCGGAGCACCGACGCCGAGGACATCACCCTGGGTGACTGGGTGGTGCAGCGGCGCTGCCCGCACCTGAAGGCCGACCTGACCCGGTTCGGCATCGTCGAGGGCGACCAGCTCACCTGCCAGCTGCACGGCTGGCGCTTCGACCTGGCCAGCGGCCGCTGCCTCACCAGCGTCGGCCACAAGGTTCGGGCCCACCGGGTCGACGCCGAGGCTCCCGCCCCGGCCGGCGAAGCCGTCATCTGACGAGCGGACGTGGCGGGGGCCGGCGCTGAGGAGGACGGGTACCGGTACGGGCGCGGCCGGGAGAAGGCCCGCGACGCCGCCCGGGTGGAGACGTTCAGCGACGGGGTCTTCGGCGTCGTGCTGACGGTGATGGCCGTCGAACTGCTCCAGACCGGACCGGCCCGGGAGAGCGGGCGGGAGCTTCCGGACGCCCTCGCCCACGCCTGGCCGTCCTACCTGGCGTACGTGATCACCTTCGCGATCGCCGGGCAGGTCTGGATCGCCCACCACAACCTGTGGCGGTACATCGTGCGGGTCGACCAGTTGCTGCTGGTCTTCAACCTGTTCGTGCTGCTCTTCATCGCCACGATCCCGTTCACCGCCGACCTGCTGTCGGACAACCTGCGCGGTAGTGCGACCGAGCAGCGGCTGACGGCCGCCCTCTACGTCGGCACCGTGCTCGGTGAGGCGCTCTTCGTCAACCTGAGCTGGTGGTGGGCCCGCCGGCGCGGGCTGCTCCACCCCGACCTGGATCCGCGGCTCGCCCGCGCGGTCGCACGGCGGATCCTGCTGAAGCCCCTGCTCTACCTGCTCGCCTTCGCCGTCGTCTTCGTCGACCCCATCCTCAGCCTCTGCGCGTACCTCCTGCTGGTCGCCTTCTACCTGATCGGAGGCCCCGGCGACCTCCGGCCGTCGGCCCGCCCGTCCGGGGGCGGGTCAGCGGCCTAGGTCGGCGAGGATGCGGCGGGCGGCGTTGTGGCCGGCCGCGCCGATCACGCTGCCCGCCGGGTGGCAGCCGGCGCTGCCGGCGTACACGCCGTCGACACCGGTGGCGTAGGGCATCCGGTCGGTGAACGACACGGTGTTGTCCACGTGGTGGATGTGCCCTCCGGTGATCCCGAAGTGGGCCTCGATGCCCGGCGGGGGCAGGGGCACCGCGTCGGCGATCAGGTCGCCGGTGCCGGGGGCGTAGCGCTCGACGATCGCGATCAGCCGGTCGACGTAGCCGGGCAGCGCCGCGTCCCACGTGGTGCCGGCCAGGTCGTAGGGGACCGACTGCACGAAGAGCGCCGACGAGTGGTGCCCGGCGGCGTCGGAGAGCGACGGGTCGACGGTGGTGTGCAGGTACCACTCGATGGTCGGTTCGGCCGGTAGCCGACCGGCCTGCACGTCCGCCCACATGGCGCGCAGCGCGGTCATGGGCGAGGTGGCCTCCCCGCCGACCAGCGACGCGGAGCCGGGCAGCAGGTGGATGGTCGAGCCGAACGGGCTAGGCGCGTCGGCCGGCAGGCAGGAGAACCGGGGCAGCCCGGTCAACGCCAGGTTGAGCTTCAGCGTCGTGCCGGGGCGGCGGACCGCCGCCATCCGCTCGCCGAGCGGCGCCGGGAGCGCGCCGTCGGGCAACAGGTCCATCAGCCGGTACGGGTCACACGCGCCGAGGACCACCCGGGCGGCGACCTGCCGGCCGTCGGCGAGCACGACACCGCTCGCCGCGCCGCCGTCCAGGGTCACCGCGGTCACCGGCGTACCGGCCAGGATGGTCGCACCGGCGGCGCGGGCGGCGTCGGCGAACGTGCGCGACACGGTGCCCATCCCGCCCTCGGCGATCATCCAGGTGCCGCCGGAGCCGGGCAGCCGGCACATGTTGTGGACCAGGAAGTTGTGGCCGGTGCCGGGGTCGTCCGGGCCGGCGTTGAGCCCGGAGAGCCCGTCGGTGACCGCGTACATGCTGACCAGCAGCTCGGAGCGGAACTCGAAACGGGCCAGGTAGTCGGCGACCGAGCCCTGGACCAGGTCGACGAAGACCTGTCGCAGCGCCGGACGGACGTGCCGCTCGGCAGTTTCCTGAGCCGTCAGCGGCTCGGCCAGCCAGGCCGGCGCGAGATCCTCGCGCAGGGCGGCCAGCTCGGCCTGCATGGCGTCGTCGGCGGCGACGTCGGCGGGGGAGAAGAACTCGGCGAGCTGGGCGCGGGTGGCGGCGGTGTCGCTGCCGAAGAGCAGGTACGGCGAGCCGAGGCCGCCCGGCGTGGGCAGGAAGTAGTGCGGGTCGCGGCGCAGCACCGGGATCCGCACGTCGAGCGTGGCGAGCAACTCCGGTGGCATCAGCCCGAGCAGGTACGAGCCGGTGGAGTGCCGCAGCTCGGGCACCTTCGGGAACGGGTTCTCGGTGCGGGTCGCGCCGCCGATCACGTCGGCGGCCTCCAGCACCAGGACCTCCAGGCCGGCGCGGGCCAGCAGGATGGCGGAGACCAGGCCGTTGTGCCCGGCACCGACGATCACGACGTCGGCGCGAGCGGGAAGTTCACTGCTCATGCCGCCGCAGCCTAGCCCTCATCCCCACCCCAGGTCAGCCCCTCGACCCCACCGCCGTTGATCAAGAGGTTCGGGTCAGCGGAACGGCGCTTGGTGACGGAAACCTCTTGATCAAGTCGGTTGGGAGGTGCGTTGGGCGCGCCAGCGGGAGAGGACCAGGGTGGCGGAGTAGCCCGAGAGGACGATGACGTGGAACAGGTAGAGCCAGAGGAGTACGGCCACGCCGGCGCCGATCTCGTCGAAGCCGCCGAACGGCACGCCCAGGTCCAGTGGGAGCGAGGCGAAGAGCACGAAGCCGTGCAGGAAGCCGGAGAGGTTCGCCGCGGTGAACGACCCGAGCCCGAGGGTGGACAGCCAGTCCGGTGAGGCCGGCCCGACCACCCGGAACACCCACACCAGCACCGGCGTGAGCACCAGCCAGACCGCCAGGAAGGACAGCACCACACCCAGCGCACCGACCCAGCCGCCCTGGCGGACGAGGCCGGTGGTGAGCGGCAGCGCGAGCAGGATCGACAGCAGCAGCGCGGGGGCCGGCGCGAGCAGCGGCAGCAGGAGCACCCGGCCCCGCCAGCCGACCAGGTGCTCGTCGGACCGGGGTGCGGCCACCGAGACGAACGCCCGTCGCAGGCCCTCGCCGTACAGCGACGCGGGCAGCAGCGAGGCCAGCGCCAGCAGCGGGGTCAACTCCACCCCGGCGTCGACCAGGGCGGCCACCGCCCGGGGCGTGCCGATGGCGGTGGGGAGCGCTTCGACGGCGTACGAGGTGAGCCGGCGTACCCGGTCGGCCCCGGCGATCAGCGAGGTGAGCCAGATCGCCAGCAGGGCCACCGGCACCACCGCGATCGCTCCGTAGAAGGTGATGGCGGCGGCGTGCAGCGACAGGTCCCGGCCACGGACAGGGCGGAACGCGGCACTGATGATCCGCTTCGTCCGCCGCCAGCCGCCGTCCATCGCGATCCTTTTCCCCGTCGTCGCGTCCGCCACTCATTAAGATCGCCCGCCATGACCGTCCTCACCACCGAACGCCTGATCCTGCGCGACTGGACCGCCGACCCGGCCGACCTGGCCCGGATCTACGACATCTACTCCCGTTCGGAGATCGCCCGGTGGCTGGGTGTGGCATCCGGGCTGCCGTTGACCGACCCGGCGCAGGCCCTCGACCGGCTGCGTTACTGGCAGGACCGCCACGCTGCCGACCACGGCCGGTACGGCACCTGGGCGATCGAGGTGCGGGACACCGGCGCGGTGGTGGGCACGTTGCTGCTCAAGCCGCTGCCGGGCCGGGACGAGGCGCTGCGTACCGAGGACATCGAGGTGGGCTGGCACCTGCACCCGGACGCGTGGGGTCACGGCTACGCGACCGAGGCGGCTCGTGCGGCCGTGGCACGGGAGTTCGCCGCCGGCACGTCGGAGATCTACGCGGTGGTCGCGCCGGGAAACGAGCCGTCGATGGCGGTCTGCCGGCGACTGGGCATGACTCACGTGGGTCGGCGCACCGACTGGTACGGCGGCGAGGACCTGGAGACGTTCGTCCTGTCCGCCCCGAGCGGCTGAACGGCCACGCCCGCCGAGACGAAGGAAGGGCCCCTCATCAACGCCAGGCGTCGGTGAGGGGCCCTTTCGTTGCGCCGTCGAACCGCATGCGTGGCTGTCAATAGTGACGATGGTCGAACTGTTGACGCCCTCGTAGCACCTCAGTAACATTTGGTCAACGTCATGCAAGATCTCGACAAAGGCGTGTTTGATTCGTTGCATGGCCCCGCAAATTGTCGCGGGCCCCCTTCTACGGCGGCGCTTCCCCCAGCCCGCCACCACCACCTCGCCTCTTCGGCACCTCAGCCACCAGCCACGCGCGTTCACCGCGTCGGCTGGCGATGCGCCGACTCACGCTCCACGCCGTGGTCCAGCCATCCGCGGCACCGTCCCCCCAACGACAGGACAGTGATGAGACGAACGAACCGGTTCAGGATGGTGGCGGCGACAGTCGCCGCCATGATGATCGCGACGGCAGGGTCGACGGCTGTCGCGAACCCCGCAGGCGCCGCCAGCCCCGCCGACACGACTGCCGCGACGAGCACCGCCTTCGCCCCGGCGGCCACCAACCTCGCCCAGGGGCGCCCGACCCAGGAGAGCGGCCACGCCGACGTCTACGACTCGTCGAAGGTCGTCGACGGCAACGCCGGCAGCTACTGGGAGAGCACCAACAACTCGTTCCCCGAGTGGGTGCAGGTCGATCTCGGCTCGTCGCAGGCCGTCAACCAGGTCGTGCTGAAGCTGCCGACCTCCGGTTGGGCGACGCGCACGCAGACGCTGAGCGTGCAGGGCAGCACCACCGGATCGTCGTTCAGCGACCTGGTCGGGTCGCAGACCTACACCTTCAACCCGGCGACCGGCAGCACGGCCACGATCAACTTCAGCCAGACCTCCACCCGCTACGTGCGGATCACCATCACGGCCAACAGCGGCTGGCCGGCTGGGCAGCTCTCCGAACTGGAGGTCTACGGCAGCGGCGGTACCGTCCTGGACACCACCGCGCCGAGCGTGCCGGGAAACCTCTCGTACACCCAGTCCGGCACGACGATCACCCTCAACTGGGTCGCGTCGACCGACAACCCGGGCGGCAGCGGCATCGCCGGCTACGACGTCTACCGCAACGGTGCGTTCCTCCAGTCCATCGGGAACGTGACCACCTTCAACGACACGCAGCCGACGACGGCCACCGTGTCCTACCACGTCCGGGCGCGCGACGCCGCTGGCAACCTGTCGGGCAACAGCAACACGGTGACCCGCACCGGCGGCGGTGACACCACCGCGCCGAGCGTTCCCGGGACGCTGTCGCAGAGCACGTCGGGCAGCACGATCACGCTCAACTGGGGGGCCTCCACCGACTCCGGCGGCAGCGGCCTGGCCGGCTACAACGTCTACCGCGGTGGCACCCTGATCGCCACGCTGGGCACCGTCCTCAGCTACCAGGACACCCAACCGGCGACGGCGACCGTCTCGTACCACGTCCGCGCCCGTGACGGCGCGGGCAACCTGTCCGGCAACAGCAACACCGTCACCCGGACCGGCAGCAATCCGCCTGCCTGTACCAACGTGGCGCAGGGCAAGAGCATGACGGCGAGCGGCTCCACCTTCACCTTCACCCCCGAGAAGGCGAACGACGGGCAGCTCACCACCTACTGGGAGGGCGCGGCGAGCTACCCGCAGAACCTGACCGTGGCGCTGGGCGCGAACCACTCCATCTCGTCCGTCACCGTCAGACTGAACCCGGACCCGGCCTGGGGCACCCGTAGCCAGACCATCCAGGTCCTCGGCCGCGACCAGGCGGCGTCCGCGTACACCAGTCTGGTGTCGGCGGCGAGCTACCAGTTCGTCCAGGGCGCCAACGTGGTGAGCATCCCGGTCACCGCGACCACCGCCGACGTGCAACTGCGGTTCACCGCCAACAGCGGTGCGCCGTCGGGCCAGGTGGCCGAGCTTGAGGTGTGCGGTACGCCGGCACCCAACCCGGACCTGGTCGTCAACTCGGCGACCTGGTCCCCGGCGTCGCCCAGCGAGGCCAGCCCGGTCACCCTCTCGGCCGTCGTGCAGAACATCGGGTCGGCGGCGGCCGCCGCCACCACGGTGAACTTCAGCCTGGCCGGCGCGGTCGTCGGCAGCGCCGCCGTGGGGGCGCTCGCCGCGGGCGGCTCGACCACCGTCTCGTTCACCGCCGGCACCCGCCCGATGGGCAGCTACAGCGTCTCGGCGGTGGTCGACCCGACGAACACGATCGTCGAGCAGAACAACGGCAACAACAGCTTCACGGCACCCACTCCGCTGGTGGTCACGCAGGCGCCAGGGCCTGACCTGCAGGTCCTCAGCATCAGCTCCAACCCGCCGAACCCGGCCGTCGGGGCCTCCGTCACGTTCACCGTGGCGGTCCGCAACCGCGGCACCACCGCGACCGGCGCGACCACGGTCACCCGGTTGACCGCGGGCAGCACCACGCTCAACACCAACACCGCCTCGATCACCGCCGGGGCGACGGTCACCGTGGCCGTCGCCGGAAGCTGGACCGCCACCAGCGGCGGAGCCACCATCACCGCCACGGCCGACGCGACCAACACCGTCGCCGAGACGAACGAGACCAACAACTCGTTCAGCCAGTCGATCGTGGTCGGGCGTGGGGCGGCGGTCCCGTACGTCTCCTACGAGGCGGAGGCCGCCCAGTACCAGGGCACGCTGCTGGAGACCGACCCGCTGCGTACGTTCGGCCACACCAACTTCGCCACCGAGTCCTCGGGCCGCAAGTCGGTGCGTCTGAACAGCACCGGGCAGTTCGTCCAGTTCACCTCGGCCAACCCGGCCAACGCGATCGTGGTGCGCAACTCCATCCCGGACGCGCCGGGCGGTGGCGGCATCGAGGCGACGATCAGCCTGTACATCAACGACGTCTTCTCCCGGAAGCTGACCCTCTCGTCGCGGCACAGTTGGCTCTACGGCAACACGGACGGACCGGAGGCACTGACCAACACGCCGCAGGCCGACGCCCGGCGGCTGTTCGACGAGTCGAACGCGCTGCTGGCGCAGTCGTACCCGGCCGGCACCCGTTTCAAGTTGCAGCGCGACGCCGGTGACAACGCCTCGTTCTACGTCATCGACATGATCGACCTGGAGCAGGTGGCGCCAGCGGCGAGCCAGCCGGCCGGGTGCACCTCGATCACGTCGTACGGTGCGGTCCCCAACGACGGGCTCGACGACACCGCCGCCATCCAGCGGGCGGTGACCGACGACCAGAACGGGGTCATCGGCTGCGTCTGGATCCCCGCCGGCCAGTGGCGGCAGGAGCAGAAGATCCTGACCGACGACCCGCTGAACCGGGGTACGCACAACCAGGTCGGCATCAGCAACGTCACCATCCGGGGCGCCGGTATGTGGCACTCGCAGCTCTACACGCTGACCGAGCCGCAGAACGTGGTGGGCGGAATCAACCACCCGCACGAGGGCAACTTCGGCTTCGACATCGACAAGAACACCCAGATCTCCGACATCGCCATCTTCGGCTCGGGCCGGATCCGCGGCGGCGACGGCAATGCAGAGGGCGGCGTCGGTCTGAACGGTCGCTTCGGCACCGGCACCAGAATCAGCAACGTCTGGATCGAACACGCCAACGTGGGTGTCTGGGTGGGTCGCGACTACGACAACATCCCCGACCTGTGGGGGCCGGCCGACGGGCTGGAGTTCACCGGCATGCGGATCCGCAACACCTACGCCGACGGCATCAACTTCAGCAACGGCACGCGGAACTCGCGGGTGTTCAACTCGTCCTTCCGCACCACGGGCGACGACGCCCTCGCCGTCTGGGCCAACCCGTACGTCAAGGACCGCACCGTCGACATCGCCCACGACAACCACTTCGTCAACAACACCATCCAGCTGCCCTGGCGGGCGAACGGCATCGCCATCTACGGCGGCTACGACAACTCGATCGAGAACAACCTGATCTACGACACCGCGAACTACCCGGGCATCATGCTGGCGACCGACCACGACCCGCTGCCCTTCTCCGGGACGACGCTGATCGCCAACAACGGGCTCTACCGGACCGGTGGCGCGTTCTGGAACGAGGACCAGGAGTTCGGTGCCATCACCCTCTTCCCCGCCACGAGGGACATCGTCGGGGTGACGATCCGGGACACCGACATCATCGACTCGACCTACGACGGCATCCAGTTCAAGAACGGCGGCGGCAACATGCCGAACGTCGCGATCACCAACGTGCGGATCGACAAGTCCAACAACGGTGCCGGCATCCTCGCGATGGGCGGCGCGCGCGGCAACGCCAACCTGACCAACGTGACCATCACCAACTCGGCCGACGGCAACATCGTCATCCAGCCGGGCTCGCAGTTCGTCATCAACGGCGGCTGATCCCGACCGGGGGCCGCTCCGGCGGCCCCCGGTCAACCCTTGATCAACACGGTTTCGGCGAAATCGGGGTGTCCAGCTACCGCGGACACCCCGATTTCCATGAGCCCGAGTCGATCATCGTCGGGTGCCGTCGTGGCAGCGGCCCGCGCCGTCGAGCTGGACCAGCGGACACCGCGTGCGACGTGTCGGTAGCCGGGGCTGCGGGATTAGGCTGGTCTGAGCAGGATGGTCCGCTGAGGGGGTGAGCCCGGATGGCCCAGGCAGCGTTCGCGCCGGAGCCGGCGCCGCAGCACACCGAGCCGTCGTTCGACGTGCTGCGGTGGCACGACGAGCCGTGGACGGCGCAGCTCGCCCTCGACCTGTTGCCGGAGACCAACGGCCCCAAGGTTGAGGTCCTGAGCGGAAGCGTGATCGTGACACCACACGCGGGAATCGATCATCAGTCGGTCGAGCGAGAGTTGCCCTACGTGCTGCACCGCGCCGCACGAAAGGCCGGGTTCTGGGTCTACCCGGAGATCAACGTGCTGTCTGAGGATGATCTCTTCATCCCGGACATTGCTGTTCTGCGTAACTCGGGCGGTGGCCGCACGACGGTTCCCATCGCCGAGGCGGTGCTGCTGGGGGAGATCGTTTCACCGGGTAATCGGCGCAAGGACGTGATCGACCGCCCCCGGGAGTACGGGGCTGTCGGGGTGCCTTTCTTCCTCCGGGTGGACCTGCGCAACCGGGTGCCGACCATGGCCCTGTTCGAGTTGGTCGACGGTGAATACCGACCGTTGGCCGCCGCTGAGGCGGGAAGCACCTTCGCCATGCGGGAGCCGTTCGAGTTCGCCATCGATCCGGCGGAGCTGTTGGACGAGGAGGCGCCAACGGAGCAGGTGGACGGGGAGGGCTGAGGCTCCCAGTGGGCGTTCAGCGACGGTGGGAGAGAATGGCCCAGTGACCTCCCCCCGCGACCTCGTCCTGCTCGGGTCCACCGGTTCGATCGGCACCCAGGCCATCGACATCGTCCGGCGCAACCCGGACCGCTTCCGGGTGGTGGCGCTCGGCGCCGGTGGCGGCAACGTCGCGCTGCTCGCCGCCCAGGCCCTGGAACTCGGCGTCGAGGCGGTCGGGGTGGCCAAGGCATCCGCCGCACAGGACCTCCAGCTCGCGTTCTACGCCGAGGCGAGCCGGCGCGGCTGGGCCACCGGCGACTTCAAGCTCCCCAAGATCGTGGCCGGCCCGGACGCGATGACCGAGCTGGCGCAGTGGCCGTGCGACATCGTGCTCAACGGGGTGGTCGGCTCGCTGGGCCTCGCTCCTACGCTGGCCGCGCTGCGGAGTGGTCGTACCCTCGCGTTGGCCAACAAGGAGTCGCTCGTGGCCGGCGGCCCGCTGGTCAGGGCCGCGGTGACGCGGCCGGGGCAGATCGTGCCGGTCGACTCGGAGCACACGGCGTTGGCTCAGTGCCTGCGCTCCGGCTCGCGCCCGGAGGTGCGTCGGCTGATCGTCACGGCCAGTGGCGGCCCGTTCCGGGGCCGGAGCCGCGACGAGTTGACGCAGGTCACACCCGAGCAGGCCCTCGCCCACCCGACCTGGAACATGGGAAAGGTCATCACGATCAACTCGGCCACCATGGTCAACAAGGCGCTTGAGGTGATCGAGGCGCACGAGCTGTTCGACGTGCCCTACGCCGACATCACCGTGATGGTGCACCCGACCTCGGTGATCCACTCGATGGTCGAGTTCGTCGACGGGTCGACGATCGCCCAGGCCAGCCCACCGGACATGCGGTTGCCCATCGCGGTCGCGCTCGGCTGGCCGGACCGGGTGCCCGGAGCCGCCGCCGCCGTGGACTGGACGGCCTCGCACACCTGGGAGTTCGCGCCGCTCGACGACGAGGCGTTCCCGGCCGTCGCCCTGGCCAAGGCCGCCGGGGAGGCCGGGCGCTCCCGCCCGGCGATCTACAACGCGGCGAACGAGGAGTGCGTCGAGGCGTTCGTGGGGGGCCGGCTGCCGTTCCTCGGCATCGTCGACACCCTGGAGCGCGTGTTGGAGGACGCTCCGGACTTCGACGAACCAGGTACCGTCGAGGACGTGCTCGCGGCCGAGTCGTGGGCACGCGCCCACGCGCAGAAGATCATCGCGGGTTCGGTGGAAGGAGCTTGATGTCGTACCTGCTCGGGGTGGTCCTCTTCGCCCTGGCCATCCTCATCTCGGTGAGTCTGCACGAGGCGGGGCACCTGCTGACCGCCAAGATGTTCGGGATGAAGGTCACCAAGTACTTCGTCGGATTCGGCCCCACCCTCTGGTCGTTCAAGCGGGGCGAGACCGAGTACGGCGTCAAGGGGATCCCGCTCGGCGGCTTCTGCAAGATCGTGGGGATGACCCCGCAGGACGACGACGTCGAGCCGGGTGACGAGTCGCGGGTGATGTGGCGCTACCCGGTCTGGAAGCGGACGATCGTGATGGCCGCCGGGTCGATCACGCACTTCGCGCTCGCCCTGATCACGATCTGGATCCTCGCCGTCTCCGCCGGCCTGCCCAACCCCGACTTCCCGACCACCGACGCGCAGGCCCGCCAGGAGCCGGCGGTCATCCAGCTCAGCGAGTGTGTGGTGCCGGAGAACGCGGTGCGGGCGTGCACGCCCGCCGACGCGGCCAGCCCCGCCGCCCAGGCGCAACTGCGCGACGGTGACCGGATCACCTCGGTCAACGGCACCCCGATCGGCAACTACGGCGACCTGCTCACCACGCTGCGCAGCCTCAAGCCGGGGGACACCGCGCAGATCCAGTACGTCCGCGACGGGCAGCCGGGCAGCACCAGCACGGTGCTGGCCCAGACCGAGCGTCCGCCGCTGGACGACCCGAACGGCGCCGCCGCACCCGTGGCCGCCCTCGGCGTGGGCCTCGTCCCCAGCACCCCCACCCGGGTGACGTACGGGCCGGTCGGTGCCTTCGGCGCGACCGCCGACTTCACCGGCGAGCTGGCCGTCGGCACCGCGCAGGCGCTGCAGCGGCTCCCGCAGAAGGTCCCCGCCCTGTGGACCGCCCTCACCGGCGGCGAGCGGGACGTGGACACCCCGATCAGCGTGGTGGGCGCCAGCCGGCTCGGCGGCGAGGCCGTGGAGAACAACGCCTGGCTGGTCTTCTTCATGCTCTTCGTGTCGCTGAACTTCTTCATCGGCGTGTTCAACCTGCTGCCGCTGCTCCCCGTGGACGGCGGCCACATCGCCATCGCCTGGTTCGAACGGGCCCGCTCCTGGGTCTACGCGCGGATCGGCCGGGCCGACCCCGGCCGGGTGGACTACCTCAAACTGATGCCCTTCACGTACGTGGTGATCCTGATCGGTGGCGCGTTCACGCTGCTGACCATCGCCGCGGACGTCGTCAACCCGATCACGCTCTTCTCAAGGTGAGTGCCTGAAGTGACCGCAATCAGTCTCGGTATGCCCGCCGTGCCGCCGCCGCCGCTCGCTCCCCGCCGGGCCAGCCGCCAGATCATGGTCGGTTCGGTCCCCGTCGGTGGCGGTGCGCCGGTGTCCGTGCAGTCGATGACCACCACCCTCACCTCTGACGTCAACGCCACCCTCCAGCAGATCGCCGAGCTGACCGCGTCCGGCTGCCAGATCGTCCGGGTGGCGGTGCCGTCCCAGGACGACGTCGAGGCCCTGCCGGCGATCGCCAAGAAGTCGCAGATCCCGGTGATCGCCGACATCCACTTCCAGCCCAAGTACGTCTTCGCCGCGATCGACGCGGGCTGCGCGGCCGTCCGGGTCAACCCGGGCAACATCCGCCAGTTCGACGACAAGGTCAAGGAGATCGCCAGGGCCGCCGGCGACGCCGGCGTGCCGATCCGGATCGGCGTCAACGCCGGCTCGCTGGACAAGCGGCTGCTCAGCAAGTACGGCAAGGCCACCGCCGAGGCGCTGGTCGAGTCGGCGCTCTGGGAGTGCTCGCTGTTCGAGGAGCACGGCTTCCGCGACATCAAGATTTCGGTCAAGCACAACGACCCCGTCGTGATGATCCGTGCATACCGGCAGCTGGCCGAGCAGTGCGACTACCCGCTGCACCTGGGCGTCACCGAGGCCGGCCCGGCCTTCCAGGGCACCATCAAGTCGGCGGTCGCGTTCGGCGCCCTGCTCGCCGAGGGGATCGGCGACACCATCCGGGTGTCGCTCTCCGCCCCGCCGGTCGAGGAGATCAAGGTCGGCAACCAGATCCTGGAGTCGCTGGGCCTGCGCGAGCGGGGCCTGGAGATCGTCTCCTGCCCGTCCTGCGGGCGGGCCCAGGTGGACGTCTACAAGCTCGCCGAGGAGGTCACCGCCGGCCTGGAAGGGCTGCCGGTGCCGCTGCGGGTCGCCGTCATGGGCTGCGTCGTCAACGGCCCCGGCGAGGCCCGCGAGGCCGACCTCGGTGTCGCCTCCGGCAACGGCAAGGGCCAGATCTTCGTCAAGGGGCAGGTCGTCAAGACGGTGCCCGAGGCGCAGATCGTGGAGACGCTCATCGAGGAGGCGCTGCGGATCGCCGACGAGATGGGCGCCGAGCTTCCCGAGGAGCTGCGCGGGCTGGTCACCGGCCCGACCGTCACCGTGCACTGATCCACCCGCCGGCGCGCTCTGTCGCGCCGACGACGCTCAGCGAAGAGAGCGGCCGTCTCCCGTGGGGAAACGGCCGCTCTCTCGGTGTTCCGGTGGTGCTGCATCGTGTCACTCGGATTCGGCGAGGATCGCGTACAGCTTGCGCCGGGTCTCGTCGAGGACCTTGGCGGCCCGCTCACGCTGGTCGTCGGTGCCGTTCATCATCACCTGGCGCAGCGCGCTCATCGCCTGCGTACCGGCGTCACGGATGTCGTGCCAGCTGTTCACCGTGTCCTCGGCGAACTCCGCCCACGGTGGGGTCTGCGCGGCCTCGGTGGCCTCGGCCTGACCGGCCTCGGTGACCGTGAACCGCTTCCGTCCGCCGCCGGACTCCTCCGTGCTGGCGACGATCACGCCCTCGTCCTCCAGCAGTTGGAGGGTGGGGTAGATCGAGCCCGGGCTCGGGCGCCAGGCACCGCCGGTGCGGGAGTCGATCTCCTGGATCATCTCGTAGCCGTGCATCGGCCGCTCGGTGAGCAGGGCCAACACGGCGCCCCGGACGTTGGGGCGTCGGCCCCGACCCCGTCCGCGGCCGCGCCCACCCCAGGGGCCGCCGTGGCCGTGGGGGCCGGGCGGGACCGGCGGGAAGCCGAAGCCGCGCATCCGGGCCTCGTGCATCGGGTGCTGCTGTCGATGGAATCTCATTGCTGTTCCTCTCTAGACTGTCGCTGATGCATCAACGATATATCGGCAACGCATCGCCAACAAGTCCCGGATTTACAAACCGTACGTACGTCTTGCTATGGTGTCGGTCATGCGGCTGCTTCCCCCGCCGGGCCCGGCCCGGACCCTCACCCTCGGCACCCTGGTCAAGACCGTCGGGCGGGGCCTCTGGCTGGTCTCCAGCGCGCTCTTCCTCACCCGGTCCGTCGGCCTCTCGCCAACCCAGGTCGGCATCGGGCTCACCATCTCGGCGTTGGCCGGCGTGCTCGCCAGCGCACCCAGCGGCTACCTCGCCGACCGCATCGGGCCGCGCGGCGCCCAGGTCGGCGGGCTGATCGTCGCCGGCACCCTGACCGCCGGCCTGATCACCGTCCGCTCGTTCGCCGCATTCCTGGTGGTGGGCGCCGCCACGGCACTCGCCGACGCGGTCGAGCGCGGCGCCCGGGGCGCGCTGATCGCCGGCGCGATCCCCGCCGACCAACGGGTGCACACCCGCGCCTACCTGAGGGCCACCACCAACGTCGGCATCTCCGTCGGCGCCGTCCTCGGCGGCTTCGCCATCGCCGCCGACACCCGCACCGGGTACGTCGCGCTGATCCTGACCGCGGCGGCCGCGTCGCTGGGCGCGGCGGCGGTCTTCCTCCGGCTGCCCACCGTCGCGCCGGTCGCCGCCCCGACCCACGGACCCCGGCTGGTCGCCCTCCGGGACCGCCCGTTCCTCGTCTTCACCCTGCTCGACGGGCTGATGTCCATGCACTTCAGCCTGCTCACCATCGCCCTGCCGCTGTGGATCGCCGGGCACACCCGGGCGCCAGCCTGGATGATCTCCGCGTTGACGCTGGTCAACACGGTGCTGGTGGTGCTCCTGCAGGTACGCGCCGCGCGCAGCGCCGTCACCCTGCCCGGGGCCGCCCGCGCCTCCCGTCGGGCGGGGGTGGCCATCGCCCTGGCCTGCGTACTCTTCGCCGCCAGCGGGGCGCTGCCCACGGCCGCCGCCATCGGCCTTCTCTGCTGCGGGTCGCTGGTGCACGTGATCGGGGAGCTGTGGCACTCCGCGGCCGGCTGGGGGATCTCCTTCGGCCTGGCGCCGGCCGACGCGCAGGGGCAGTACCAGGGCACGTACGGCATGGGCTACGAACTGGGCAAGATGCTCGCACCGGTGGTCGTGACCAGCCTCGCGCTCGGCTGGGGCGTACCGGGCTGGCTTCTGCTGGGTGGGCTGTTCCTCCTGCTCGGTGCCCTCGTGCCCCCGGTCGTCCGGTGGGCCGGCCGCACCCGGTCGACCAGCCTGGAAGCCGAGCCGGTGACCGTCTGAGGCCGGGCTCGTCACTCGGCCGGCGGGGTGGGGGGACCATCTGGCAGGCTGGTACACGTGCTGACGGTGCCGGTACGGCAACTGGGGGAATCGGAGCGCCGCGCGGTCGAGCGACTGCTCGACCTGGACCCGTTCGCGGGCGCGCAGGTCGCCGAGCGTGTCGCCGCGCGCGGACTCTCCTGGTGGCGGGCCGAGGGCAGAATCCTGGGGTACGGCTCGCGCCGCAACCTCGAGTCGCTCTGCTGGCTCGGCGGCAACCTGACCCCGGTGCTCGCCACCGAACCAGCCATCGCGGCCTTTGCCGACCTGCTCGCCGGCGAGGAGCGGATCTGCTCCTCCATCGTCGGCCGTGCGGACGCCGTCCTCGGCCTGTGGGACCGCCTCTCCGACACCTGGGGTCCGGCCCGGGACGTCCGCCCCAACCAGCCGCTGCTCGCCACCGACGCGCTGCCGCCCGTGCCAACCGACCCGGAGGTACGCCGCGTCCGCGCCGGTGAGGTCGACCGGCTCTTCCCGGCCGCCGTGGCCATGTACACCGAGGAGGTCGGCGTCTCCCCGCTGGCCGAGGACGCCGGGCGCAGCTACCGCCGACGGGTCAACGACCTGGTCCGCGCCGGTCGGGCGTACGCCCGGTTCGTCGACGGCAAGGTCGTGTTCAAGGCCGAACTGGCCGTGGTGACCAAGCGGACCGCGCAGGTCCAGGGCGTCTGGGTGGCACCGGAGTGGCGGGGCCGAGGCATCGCCACCGCCGCGATGGCGGCCGTCGTCCGCGACGCGCTGCTGCGGGTCGCCCCGACGGTCAGCCTGTACGTCAACGACTTCAACCAGCCGGCCCGCCGGGTCTACGAGCGCTGTGGCTTCCAGCCGATCGGCACGCTCGCCACGGTCCTCTTCTGACCGTCGGTCCTGGCTCCTGCCAGGATTCGCCACCGGGTCCAGACATGCCGCTGGCCGGCACCCGTGTCGGGTGCCGGCCAGCGGTCAAGGTTGCTCTCTGT